>CALBVA010000201.1 GCA_937969125.1 uncultured Verrucomicrobiales bacterium
CGCTGGGCGTGCCCTTTCAACCAAGCTTCGTGCGCGGTCCAGATCATCTTAAGCTCCGGCTGGGTCATGACCCAGCTAGTCTTGATCACCTCCTTGGGATCGATGCCCTCGGTCTTGGCTCGCTGGGCGGTGTGACGAAAATCGATGGCATCCACCTTGAGGATCATCGGGCTGTCGAGCATCTCACCCTTGATCAGAGTGTCATCACGGAGCTTGACCTGATCAGCCTTTTTAATGGGCAGGCTGCCCGGCTCGAGGGTCATCACCAAGGATTTGCCCTCATCGCCGACGACCTTGAAGAGCACTTCGGAGGGGGCATTGTAAACGAGAGTATTTTGCTTCTCGAGATCCTCCTTACGCCGATCTTTCCAGAGGTCCGATTCAATGATGAAAGTCGCCTGCGGGGTCTCCCCGGCACGGCCTACCCCATCCTCTGCCATGGCAGCTGCTTCACGCCCATCCTCACGGATCCAGGCCCAAGAGGCTTTTTCAAATGCGGTGCGGATTTTGGTGTCGTGGATGCTGGCGTCCCAATATGCCTCCGCAAGTTCATCAAGGAGGTCTTCGGAAAGATCTTCTCCCGATGCGGCGATCACATCGTTGCCCACCTTGTATTCCGCAGCGAGCTGGATCTCGACCCCACGATCTTCGGCCTGCTTCAGGATGTCATCAAGATAGGGCTCGTGGATGTTTCGCCTGAGGGAAAAGGACATCTCCTCAGCCTTAAAGAGGATCAGATTGGCGTAGGGGTCATCGACATTGTCGGAGACCACCAATTTCTCGCCCTCAAGTTTCACATGCTTGAGGTGGCCTTCCAGAACCGCATAGTCCTCGACCGCGTTATCGCCCTTCAGACGAACCGCTTGGTGGTTAAACTTCGCACTATACTCAACACCCTTCAATGCCAGGAAGAGGACGGCGCAGATCAGGGTGATCCACATGTTGATTTGGAACTTCTTCCAATCCCGCATCTTAAGCGCGGCCCAGGCGAAAACCACCGTGACCGAAGAACCGATCAGGATGAAAGTGTTAATCAATCCCGGCAGCACGGGAAGAGCCCGCTCCGGCCAAGGGTAGTCTGCGTAGAGACGGAGAAAGAGGTAGCCGGAGAAGAGCCCGCCGAAGAGGGTGACCTCGGAGGCGAGGAAGAGCCAGATGCCGACCTTCGAGTTGAAGAGGCCGGTGTCCTTCCGGGCGTTGACGATGAATGGGATTTCCATGGATCAGAGAATGTGAGTCGTGGTCAGGGCAAACAGGCGGAGCTTACACTTCGGTGCCTTCTTTGGTCGGAGCGGTGGTTTCGGCCGGCGCGTCCTCCGGAGCGGTGCGCTTGGGCTCCTCCCACTGCGGGAAGAAGTCGGCATCATGGTCCGGACGGCTGTATTCGTAGGGACCGCGATAGACCGCAGGATCGAAAGTGAAATTTCCGTGTCCCGGAGGAGTCGGAGTGGCCCACTCGAGAGTGGTGGCATCCCATGGGTTATCGCTGGTGATCTTCTTACCCCAGAAATAACTCACGACCATGTTGATCAGGAAGGGCAGCTGGAAGATAGCGAGCGCCATGGCGGCACCGGTCATGACCTCATTGAGCGAAATCTTCTCGGCAACAGTGACGCCGAAGATGTTCACGCCCTCGACAGCCTTGTCAATATAGCCCTCTCCCCCGTTATACCAACGGCGGTGGAATCCGGCCATGCCCTGGGTGAGCATGGGGAAGAAGAGAAGATTCATGCAGACGAGCGACGGCCAGAAGTGGAGGTGCCCCAGGAAATTATCCATGAAGCGACCCGTCATCTTGGGATACCAGTGATACACCCCGGCGAAGAGTCCGAAGAGGATGCCGGGAGCCACCACATAGTGGAAGTGGCCGATCACGTAATAGGTATCGTGAAGATGAAGGTCGGCGAGATTGAAAGCCAGCGGAAGACCAGTGAGGCCACCGATACCAAACATCGGCAGGAAGGCCGCCGCCCAAATCATCGGCATCGTGAAGCGGATGGAGCCGCCCCAGAGCGAGATGATCATTGAGGTCAGCAGGATCACCGAGGGCACCGAGATCAACACCGTGGTGGTTTGGAAGAAGGTCGAGATGACCGGTCCCATTCCGGTGAGATACATGTGATGGGCCCACACGATGAAGGAGAGGAAACCGAGGACAATGACGGCCCAGACCATCGGCTTGTATCCCCAGAGCGGCTTGCGGGTGTTGGCGGGAATGATTTCCGCAACACAGGCGATGGCCGGAAGGAGCAAAACGTAAACCTCAGGGTGTCCGAGGAACCAGAAAAGGTGCTGGAAGAGCAGCGGGCTTCCAGAGCCGGAAATATCCAGGACACCGTCGGTCTGCGAGAAAAGGCCGGTAGGCATGAAGAAGCTGGAACCGAAGAGACGGTCGCTGAGCTGCATGATGCCAGCCGCTTCAAGAGGAGGGAAAGCGAGAAGAAGGAGAAAACCAGTCACCAGCATGGCCCACACGAAGAATGGGAGGCGCATCCAGGTCAGGCCCTTGGCGCGGAGCTGGATGATGGTGGTGATGAAGTTCACCGATCCGAGGAGCGATGAGGTAATGAGGAGGACCAGGCCAATGAGCCACTGTGTTTGCCCCGCCATCAACTGATTCACGATTTGTCGATCAGCGTAGCCTGCCAAGGGGGAGTAATTAGTCCATCCGGACTTCGCTGCGCCGGACTCCATAAAGAAGCTCATGCACATGATCAGGCCGCCAGCGAGATAAACCCAGAAGCTCATCATGTTAAGCTTGGGGAAAGCCATGTCAGGTGCGCCAATCTGGAGCGGAGTGACGTAGTTGCCGAAAGCCGCAAACCCAAGAGGCACAACGCCGAGGAAGACCATGATGGTTCCGTGCATCGCGCCGAACATATTGTAAGTTTCACCGGTCACCTTGCCGTCATCCAGCCAGCGTGCGCTCCAGGCATCCGTGAAGAGCCAGCTCAGGTAACCGGGCAGTGGCTCATGCGGGTAGGCGATGCTCCAGCGCATCACGATCATGAGAAAGAAGCCGAAGAGCAGGAATGCTCCGGAAGCGAGGCCATACTGGATGCCAATCGTCTTGTGATCGGTGGAGAAGAAATACTTCTGCCACCAGGGAAGGACGTGATGGTGGTCGTCGTGGTGATCGTGTGTATCCGCGCTCATGGTAGTCGTGGTGTTGGGAAGTTCGCTGGAAGATGGCTTGTTTAGTTAGCAGCGCCTTCAGCAGCATCTTGGGAGTCGTCCGCTTTTGTGACCGGTTCCCAAGTCTCGGGATCGAGCAGGGTGTCTGGAGCCAGTTTGGCACCAGAAAGCATCTTGTCGTGTGATTTTTTGAGCTCCTCGGCGGTGGTTTTGCCTCCGCCACGCTTCTTGGAAATCGCGAGACCGTTCGCGGCCATTTCCGGGGTGACAATGTCGCCGGTATTCCCCCAGGAGGTCCGGATGTAGGTCAGAAGAGATGCCATTTCCTTGGGGCCGAGATTGGCTCCGATGGCTCCCATCTGAGAGTTGTAGGTAGCTCCAGCAACGGAAATCGGACCGGTGACCCCATTGTGCACGATGAGGAGAAGTTTCTCGGTATTTCCATTAACCCATTCAGAGCCTGCGAGAGGGGGAATGTTGTTTCCGGGCTGTCCGGCACCACCAGGGCCGTGACAACCGTTACAGGTGGAATAGTGTTTGGCTCCCTGCTTCTGGAGGAAGGAGAGGGCGGGCTGAGGCAGGAGCGGCTCTTCCTCTCCGACTGGGCTGTTGCCTTGGATATAGCCGTCTTTGACCAACTCCCCGTAGTTGAGGAATCCCCCACCCTGTCCAAAGACGGCCCCGGCGACAAGGAGGACGACACCCGAGACGAGAAGAAGCCAGAGAGAGACCGACTCCATGCCATTCTCACGAAGGCTCTTTTCACGACCAACCGCAGGCGCGGCCTTGAGGGCGGCGTGAGCTTCGGCGACGTTGATGTTCTCGTCGAGATCAGGGCGCAGGTCGCGCGATTTTGAATGATCAGCCATGTCTGGAGGAACTGGGAAAGTGTTTACTTGGCGGAAGCGGCCGCCTTGGGGTTGGTATTAAGAGAGGCCGGAACCGGCTGGTTCAGCATGTCCTTCTTGAGAGAAACGAGGTAGCTCGCGAGGGCGCGGGCTCGGTCGGTCGGAACCACAGCCTTACCTTCTGGAGCCTCAACCTTAAGAGCGCCTCCGCGTCCTTGATAATCCGGAACGACATTAAAGAGGCCGTTCTTAGATGGGCAACTGGAACGATCAGGAATGGTCTGATTGTCCGCGTAGTTCGGAGTGCTGCGAGGGTTATAGAGGTGAAGCATCACCCATTCGAGCGGGGTCTGTCCGTCTCCTTTGAGGTGGGTTTCAAGGCGACGTCCGAGATTCGCAAGATCTGGCCCCACACGGCTCATCCCGATGTGGGCGACCTTCTCACCTCGGAAATCATTGGCGAAAGTGGCACGGCGAGTGTCGGGATTGTCCAGGCTGGCTTGAAGCCCGGCCCATCCTTCGCGATGAATGTCATTACCTGCATAAGTCGGGCGAATGACCTGGGTATGGCAGGTGGCGCAACCCTCCTGGCCGTAAATTTTTGAGCCCTCGGTGACCCGTCCATCCCGCGCGGGAATGTAAGGACCGGATTGATCCGAACCTTCCGCGAATTTCACCGGCTCGAGCGAGCGCATCTTGGCGAACGGGATCACCACGGCGACGAGCCAAGGGAAGCCGAAGCTGGCGAGGAGACCGAAGATAAAGGCTTTGAAAGTCATGACAGGATCAATCTGAAAAAGAAAAACGAAGAAAGCTTAGTGTGCGGACGATGCCGTCGGGGTGTCGTAGTTATCGACCTCACCATCGGGACCGTGCGGGTTGCTGGCATGATGGGATTTAAGGAGGGTCGGGTGCGAGGAGCGACGTCCCAAGCGGGCCCACATCAGAAGAAGGTGGAGGCAGAAAAAGAGATTGGCGAAAAGGAGGAATCCCCAGGCGAGAGTCACACCCCAGCCGTAGGAGCTGGCGAAGCGTGACATGGTGCCAAAGGGTTGTGAGACATCTTCGATCCCGGCACCCTGCATCACTCCGCCGACGATGGCGCAGACCACGATGGCAGCCACCCCGTAGAGCGAGAGATAATAATGCCAGCGGATGAAGCGACGGGAAAGCCATTCACGACGTGTGATCCGTGGGACAATGAAGTAAATGGCACCGAAGGCACAGAGGGAGAAGACTCCGTAGAGTCCAAGAATGTCCATACCATATCCGGTGTAGCTGAACTGCACCATCTTCAGAGCGTTAGTGGTATGGAGGCCGCAGGAGAGAACACCAAAGATAACGAAAGCAACCACACCGAAGGCGGTGAAGCGAAGAGAAGGACTTTGTGCGACGACATCGGTCTGTCCAATGACGGTCTTTAGGATATTCACGCCCACCGCGATGGCGGGAATGAGAATGAGCACCATGGCAGCAGCTCCAGCGTAGGGCAGGAATTGCGGGATGGGCGCGCCCATGAGTTTTTGCATTCCAGCCCAAGGACCGAGGAAGGCCAGAGCCCAAAAACCAAAGAGGGCGAGATTGTAACTGTGAACCGGGCCGCCCGTCACCTTGGGAGCTAGGTAGTAGGCACTGGCGAGTGCCACCGGGAGGAAGAAGAGGAGGAAGAGGGTGGCCTTAAACCACGAGGCGATGCCTGCAACCATGACGGGATTACCGTCCAAAACGAAAACGAAGAACCAAGCAGTGATGAAGACCCATGGGAACCAAAGCATCGCAGCGAGCAGATACCACTGGCTGACATAGACATGCCCGGCATCGCGAACTTGGAACTGAATGAGCGACCACACCGTAATCAGGATGAAAGCGAAGAAGAGAACCGGCCAGACGGGCATCGGAAACTCCATGTAGGCGACCCCAGAGCCTTCACCGGCGAGGATGAACCCGACTCCAACCATCACTCCGAAGTTCCAGAGGTGACCGGCGAAGAGTATGGTGCCGGAAGCGGTGCAGGTTTTCCGCGAAAGGCGGGCCATGAACCAAATAATCATGCCAAACGCAGCCTGTGCTCCCCATCCGTAAACGAGGGCACTCATGTGGGCGGCGTCGACTTTTCCAGCATCAAGGAAAGAAAAGCACTCGAGGAATTCGGGGCTGTGCTTCTTGGCCGAAGCGACGAGTCCCAGCACAATGGCGAGGGCGAGCCAAACGGCTCCGCTGGTGAAGAAGAACATCACAGGGTGACGCAAGGAGCGATCGATCGATGCGCGAAGCTCGATGTCCTGGGTGTCGGCGATGGAAGTAGTCTCAGCCATGGGAAATATTCAGTTGATGGTCCTGGAAATTTACTTCGCAGGTTGGTCCTTCGTGCTGTCCTTGGCCGCATCAGCAGGCTGTTCAGCAGGGACGGGTCGCGCACCCTTGGCGGGCTTGCTTGAGAGGAGGGATTTGGAACCGGCGGCGAGGGCTTTGTCGAGGGCTTCGCGGTTGAGGGCCTTTTCAGAAGCATTCTCAACCTGGCGGCGAACGCCGAGGCGTTCAGCAGACTTTTGGGTATAGGCAGGATCCTCTTTATCGCCACCACCGAAGAAGGGCCCGAGAACGATCCCGGCAATGCCGAAAGCGGTGACGAGGACGAGAGCCACCCAGAAGGCGGTGAATCGCTTGAGCGGGTTATCGCGGGTGTGATCCATGGACTTTAGTTGTGAAGGTTGGCGGACTCGAGGATGCGGGGATCGCGGTGTGGATAGAGGGCAGCCGAGGTCAAATTCCGAAGATAGAGGAAGATGAAACCGGAGCCTACGATGATGAAGGCGAGAATGTCGCCGATCCAGGATGCACCGATCCAGAGCTGGGCCTTGTGATCGACAACGAGGCCAACTGAAGGTCCACGCTCAGGGATGATCATGTGGTAAACGTCCACGGCGTGCATGAAGAGAATGTAGCAGCAGAAGCCAATCATGAATTTCTGGTTCTTCTTCACATCCGAACGAAGGAGCGCGAGGAAGGGCACCGCAAAGTGCATGAAGACGAGGCTGAGAGAAACGAGGTTCCAGTTTTCGGTGTTCCGCAGAAGGAAGTAACGAGTTTCCTCAGTGATATTGGCATACCAGATGAGGAAGAATTGTGAGAAGGAAACGTAGGCCCAGAAGACGGTGAAGGCGAAGCAGAGCTTACCCATAATGTGATAGTGCTCCCGGGTGACCACGTTTTTCAGGTAGCCGTACTTTTGGAGGAAGATTCCGGTGAGAATGAGCACCGCCATGGAACTCAGCGCGGACCCAGCGAAAACATAGACCCCGAACATGGTGGAGAACCACGAGTAATCGAGAGCCATGACCCAATCGAGGGCGAGGAAGGTCATGGAAACACCGAAGACGATCATGGCCCATGATGAGTGCTTACGAGCGGCGAAGAGATTGTCAGTGCTAGGCTTCTTCTCCGTGTCCTGAGCGATGGAAAACTTCCGGACGAGCCAGATGAAGAAACCAAGGAGAAGGAAAAAGCCGATAAAGCGGAAATACCAGAAGGTAGGATTAAGGTAGAAAGTCTTCGCGGCGAGGAGGTGATCGTGCGCGTTATCACTGCGGAGAAGCGCTTCACTAGAACCCAAATTAGGACGAGCTTTAACAGCGGTATCGTAAGAAGACATCCACTCCCAAAGATACTTCTGCACTCCGGGGAAAAGGAAGGGAATGGCGAAGACGAAGAGGAAGGGAAAAACAAAGCCGAGGTTCTCCATCATGCGGCGCACGCTGGTCCCCCACCCCGAGTTGGAGAGATTGTGGAGGAATGTCCAGAAGCACCCGCCGAAGGTCATGGTAAGGACGAAGAAGAGAGCGAAGAGCCAGGAGAAGGCGTAGGAACCGTGGACGGTGCCATTTCCGAAGATCAGAAAAAGGATACTCACCAACCCGCCGATGGCTGCAATACCGCCGGTGATGGTCTGGACGCGAGCAAGCTTGCTACCGTCAAGATGCTCCCCGTTGACCGGGATGTCTTTGGATGTCACTTGGTGTGCCATGTCGTGATCAGTCGATGGAAAAAATTACTTGGCGGATGCCTGGAGGGCGCGGAGATAAGCCACGATGGCCCAGCGATCGCGCACGGGGAGATTGTGCTCGTAGCCACTCATCAGGTTTTTACCCTTGGAGATGACGTGGTAGATGTAGCCGTCAGGAGACTTGTCCTGAGTGTGGTCGAGAAGAGTCGGAACGGGAGCGCCCGATTTATTCATGTAGGTCGCGACCACCCCTTTGCCGTCACCGGCTTTGCCGTGGCAGATGGCGCAGTGCACGTTAAACATCTCGCGGCCGCGGCCGAGGAGGCCGATGGAGTCCTTTTCCTCCTTGAGGTTCAATTCCTCCGGCATTCCGTTTCCGAAGGTGCCTTCAAGCTCGCCAGTGAAGTAGTATCCATCGCGACCCGCTCCGAATTCAATCGGCATAACGCCGCTATCAGCATTGCGTGGTACCGTGCCTAATACCGGGCGGCGGGAGCCCATGCCATCAGCATAGAATCCAGATGGTTTTTGGGCCTTAATCTTATCCTGATTGTCCATATCGGGGAAGACCTCGATGGGAGCCTGGGAGAACTTGTCACCACGGAAGCCAAAGACCCCGACGACGAGGATGGCGAGTGCGATGAGGCTGAGGAAAAAGTATTTCATGGTTTACCCGGTTATTCGGAGTCGTCCTCCACGAGTTCAATGTTGGCACCGCCGATCTCGTCGAGGAGTGACTTGGTCCCCTCGGCGGAGAACTTGGCGTCACGCGCTTCGATCGCGATGAAGAATTTGTCATCAGTGACGCGGGCAAATTGCTTGCTCGCGAAGATGGGGTGATTCCAGCGGGGCAGTCCCATCAGAGCGAGAAGCCCGAAGAGAACGGTGAAGCCGGAGAACAGAATGGTGAGCTCAAACATCACGGGGAAAAAGGCCGGGATGGTGAAAATATTGGCGGGCTTGCCCTGCACGATGGTCGGGTAGAGACCCACCTGGGTGGTGTAAGCCAGCGCAATCGCGGTGAAAAAACCGGTGAGACCACCGAAGAACACGAAATACGGAAGAATGGAGCGCTTCAGGCCCATCGCGTCATCGAGTCCGTGGATGGGGTAAGGCGAGTAACAATCCCACTTCTTGAACCCGGCATCACGGACCTTCTCGGCAGCCTTATAAAGCTGCGAGGCATTACTGAATTCGGCTAGGTAGCCGTAAACTCTGCGGACTTTGGTGCTCATGCTTTTTGAAAGTCGGTGGTTTCAGCGGAACCTTCCCCTGCTTCAGGGTTATGTGGGTTGTCGGACTTGCCGTGAATCTCGGCCTGGTAAGCGGGGATCAATTCTACCCCGTCATCCGGATGCGCGATCTTATCGTCATCATGAGGATCGCTCTCCTTGAGGGTCCACTTGACCTCGGCAATGTTAATGCAGGGCAGGAAGCGAAGGAAGAGCAGGAAGAGGGCGAGGAACATCCCGATCGTTCCGATGAAAGTCAGGATATCGACGCTGGACGGGCTGTAGGTTTTCCAATCACCCGGCAGCCACATGCGGGCTAGGGTCGTGACGATGATGACGAAGCGCTCGAACCACATGCCGATGTTAACACACATCGCGATGGCCATGACGACCCAGAGATTCTCGCGGCATTTCTTAAACCAAAAGACCTGCGGGGAAAGCACGTTCAGACTCATCATGGTCCAGTAAGCCCAGCCGTAAGGGCCGGTGGCCCGATAGGTGAAGGCGGCACCTTCATATTTCGCGCCGGAGTAAAAGGCGATGAAGAGCTCCATCAGGTAGGCATAGCCGACGATCGTTCCTGTCAGGAGGATGATCTTGGCCATGTTATCGATGTGCTTCATCGTGATCATATCGTGCAAGCCGTAAAGGGCACGCGCGGGAATCATGATGGTGAGCACCATGGCGAAGCCACCGAAGATAGCACCGGCCACGAAGTAAGGCGGGAAGATGGTGGTGTGCCAACCGGGGACGACCGAAGTGGCGAAGTCGAAAGAAACGACCGAGTGCACCGAAAGAACGAGCGGCGTGGAGAGCGCAGCGAGAAGGAGGTAGGCCATCTCATAGTGGCTCCATTGACGGTTACCGCCACGCCAACCGAGGGCGAAGATGCCGTAGGCGAACTTCTTGAAGCCGCTCTTGCAGCGGTCACGGATGGTGGCGAGATCGGGAACCATTCCCAGATACCAGAAGATCAGGGAGACGGTGAAGTAAGTCGAGACCGCGAAAACATCCCAGAGGAGGGGCGATTTAAAGTTTTGCCAGATGGCGTTGGAATTAGGAATCGGAGCGAGGAACCAGGCCATCCAAACCCGGCCAACGTGGAAGGCGGGGAAGATACCCGCGCACATCACGGCGAAGATCGTCATAGCTTCGGCGGCCCGGTTAATGGAGGTTCGCCAATTTTGCCGGGTCAGGAAAAGAATCGCGGAAATCAAGGTTCCAGCGTGGCCGATACCGATCCAGAAAACGAAGTTCACAATGGGCCAACCCCACATCACGCGGTTGGTATTACCCCAAACACCAACACCCGAGGAGACGAGGTAGGTCAGTCCGCCCACCACGCCGACGAGGGCGATGATGGCGCTGGGGATGAAGAGGATCCACCAGAGGAAAGGTTGGCGTCCCTCGACCACTCCGCAGATGCGTTCGGTGATCCAGCTGTAGGAACGATTGTTGAGAATCAGTTTCTCGCGCTCGAGAACCGGGAGTTTGATCTCGCGCGCGGTGTTCTCAGACTGTGTGGTCGCTTCGGACATGGGTTCAGTCGCAGGAAATTAGTGAATGTTGATGGTCGCCTGACCGAGGAACTTGGCATCGGGCATCGCCTTGTTCGGATTCTTAACACGGGCGAGGTAGCTCGTGCGCGGACGGGTGTTGATGTATTGAAGGAGGTCGTAGTTACGAGGACTTCCCTTGACCGGCTCGTAAGGCTTCTTGTTGACGAACTCCTTGATGGCCTTCACCGATTCGAGGTCATTGCCTTTGGCGCGGACGACCTTTGATTTCTCATCGAGGAGGTTTCCGAAGGAAATGGCATCGGTCGGGCAGGCATCCTGACAGGCAGTTTTGACGCTGTCCGTCTTGACGCGGAGATCCTTGGTGCGGTCGACCTTGACCTCGGTGGATTTGAGGCCGCTCTTGTGAACGTTGACCTTGTGCTGCTGCTTCTGCTTGATCTTGGCGGACTCGAGACGCTGCACGCAGTAGGTGCACTTCTCCATCACGCCGCGCATGCGAACGGTGACGTTCGGATTACGTTGATTATGAGTGGCGTCGCCGACCTTTTTCTCGCCGAAGGGTCCCTTGTAGAGGTTTCCTTTGATGAGCGGATTACGCTTGTTGTAATCGAAGAAATTGAAGCGACGGGCCTTGTAAGGGCAGTTATTCGCGCAGTAGCGGGTGCCGATGCAGCGGTTGTAAGCCATCGAGTTGAGACCTTCCTCGGTGTGGACAGTGGCATTGACCGGGCAAACAGTCTCGCAGGGTGCCATCTCGCATTGGACGCAACCGACGGGCTGAGGAACTGACTCGGGATTCTGGGAAACCCAAGCGGGGTTCTCGACCTTTTTGCCGTCGTTTTTGACCTTATGGCCATCTTCGTAAAGATACTGCTGCGAGGCGAAATAGCGATCCATGCGGATCCAGTGCATCTCGCGGCCCATTGCGACCTGATCCTTACCAACAACAGGGATGTTGTTTTCAGCCTGGCAGGCGACGAGGCAGGAATTACACCCGGTGCAGGTGTTGAGGTCAATGGCCATGCCCCACTGGTGGACTTCGTCGGCGAGGTGGGTCTTTTTAGCAAGTTCGGTCTTCGACCAAGTGCTGCTGCCTTCCGGCTTGTATAGGGAAATGTTTGGCGGAGCGTGGGAATCCATTCCCTGCTTCTTCACCTTCTCCATTTGCTTCTCGAATGAGAGGCCCTTGACCTCATTGGTCGAGACCTCGCGGGCGAGGGCCCGTCCATACATCGAGTGGTGCTCCTGAGTGGAGGCGACCTTGTAGAGCTTGTTGGTGAGGCTCACTTTTGCTCCTGCAGCGAAATAAGGAGTGTCTTTCTTGCGGAGCGGGTAGGCATTGAAACCGGTATTCAGACCAACGTAGCCGGTGACGGGCTTCGATTTGTCAAGTTCAGCAGCTCCCGGACGGCCGTCGTCGGAAGTCTGGCCGTAGCCGAGAGGCAGGGTGACGGCATTGTCCGCGTGACCGAAGGCAATGATCATTGGAACCATGAGTTCAGTGTCATTGACGGTGAGCTTCACCATCGGCGCACGGGCGTTCTCCCCTTCCCCGATGTGATTCTCCTCGGCCGTGGTGGTTTCGAGCTTGATGATCTTATCGTAGAGCTTGAGATCCTTCGCGGTCTGCGGAGAAACCTGGGCGGCATTGTCCCAAGTCAGCTTGGTGACGGGATCGGGAGCTTCCTGGAGCCAGGCGTTATCGATGTAACGACCGTCGTAGACAGAGGCGTCGGTCGAGAAAACGATTTCGAGTTTCTCCGGTGAGGGAGCGTCGCTGGCGGCAATCGTCGGGACTTCGGCCTTAGTGGAGCCGGCTTCATAGGATGTCCCGGCGACGAATCCGGTTTGGAGAGCTTCTTTCCAAGCCTTGTCGTCTGCCTTGCCGGTGAGGGCTTGCAAGGTGTCCTTGACCGCACCCATGGCGGGCGAAAGTTCACCGACGGCGAAGTCACCGCCAGTGAGGACATGGAGGAGCTCGAGCTCAGCAATACCACCGTAAAGCGGCAGAATCATGGGCTGGAGGAGAGAATAAATGCCAGACTCGGTGCGGGTGTCGGCCCAGCTTTCGAGGTAGTGGGCGGCAGGAACGTGCCAGTCGCAAGCCCATGCGGTGGCATTGGTGCGGGTTCCCCAGTGGATGGTTGTTTCGGCTTTTTCGAGAGCCTCGGCAAAGCCATCGGCATCGTAAACCGGGTCAGCCGGAGTGAGGAGGATGACATTGGTCACCGCCTCGGAATCGAGCTTGGCAATGAGATCCGCGAGAGTGGCATATTGGCCGAGATCGGTCTTCACCGATTTAACGGCGGCAGAGCCGAGCTTGGCATTGATGGCAGCGGCGAGCTGCTTGACCTCCTTCGACTGGCGGGTGCCGGCGAGGGCGAGGGCCTTGGAGCCGGCGGCCTTGAGGTCGGCGGCGCACTCTTTGACCCACTGATCGAAAAGTTCGTTGGCATTTTCAGCACCTGGGAAGAAGGCGGTTTTGTCAAAATCAGGAACGTTAACGGCGACTCCGAGGGCCTTTGCAAGAGCGGCACCGACGAGAGCGACGCGGCTGGGA
>CALBVA010000202.1 GCA_937969125.1 uncultured Verrucomicrobiales bacterium
TTCATCTTTCAGCTCGTGGAGAGATGCGGTCCGCAGTTCGTTCGTGCCCTCTGAGAATGCAACGAGAGTGGAGTGAAAGCGGAAATCAATTCCGGGGTAGTCACTGGGTTTGAAGCAGTCGAAAACTACGAGCGGGATAGAGGTTTCTCCAGAAAGGGCGAACTCATCCGGCGCGGTAAGCAAGACTCCGAGGAAGTTCTTTTCGGCAAGAAGGTCCAAGGCCTGGTCAATGGCATCAGGGGTTGCATTGCGAGGATTGAAGTCTGGTAGAGGATTCATAAGTTTAAGAGCTGGAGGCTCCTGAGCGGCCGTTGGGTTCGTTGAAAGGATAAGAGAGCTGCAGAACAATCCTGCCAAAAGAGTCTTTGTAGCAAGGATGCTCATTGAGTTTGGGGCTTAGGGGGTCGTGACGGTCGCGATATCGACAAGTCTGACGTAGGGTTTGCAATGGTCACAGAACTTCAGGTTAGCATTGCGGGTAGCACTGCCTGCTCCATACATGATACAAGTGCAGAGTCCGGAAGCATGGGCAGTGTTCATTTTCTTGGTAGGGTCGTTGTAGTATGGCGCGTCAATGCCATCCGCACAATGTGGTCCCTGGTGCGCTCGGTTATTCGTGTAGTATCTTTCATGCGGCGGCGCTTTGAGGCCGGGGAAGAAGGCTGAAGATTTTGCAGCCTGTTGAATCGCGTGGCCACACTCATGGATAATGGTTCCGCAGATCCCGTTGTCAGCCCTGCCAACCCGGATGACATTGTGGCGATCACCATTGGTGCACCATCCATTATACCATCCCAGTGAGTAAGCGACTTTGATCTCGACTCTAATTGTCTTCCCGGTATCGACTAATGCCTTTGCTGCAGCCGGAAGCTTAAAGTGAGCCTTGTAGTCGTAAGTGGTGGCATTGATGTCCTGATCCGCGGCCGAGATATTTCCTTTCTTGGTAGGGTCCTCGACACAGGTCCACTTGGCTTTCTTCACTGCGTCTGTGCCGTCTTTGATGTCTTTTGAAAAGATGAGGCCGCTTCGGTTCGCATCGGAACCAGCGACGGTCACTCCAACGACATTATTCGCCGTTCCTGGAGGCCAACTGATCGTGGTCGTGGCATCGAGAACTGTGGTGAGGCGATGGGCGGTATTGTCTGCATCAAGCTGCTCGTCGCAGTAGATGACATGGGCGCAGGGGAGCTTGCTATTCTGGAATTTCCCCTTGTAGAAAGCGACATTGTGGTCCCCAACAACGAGGGCGTCCCCAGCTGCTCCACTTCGGAATACGGATTTATCAAAGACAGAGCCAGCCGGGAGTGCACCCTTCGCAATCGTCTGCTTCGAAGCTGTGTCATCTTCGAAGTCGATGAAAACCTCTTCCATGCAGGCTACTGCAAGGGCGGTGCTCGGCTCGGCGAGGCCATTTAGAGTGGTGACCTGGAAGAACATCTTTCGCCAGACCACGATTTCATCAGCCGCCTGGGCTGGTTTGTATTTCCCGAGATCTGCATGTTTGTGAATGAATTTCGCCAAGTGTGGGTCCTGATCGAGATAGCTCGATGGATAAAATTTGTCCCCGCCATATCGTGAAAGCTGGAGCTCGTCCGCTCCGGACTTCGCTTTCCCGGTGGCGTCGGTGTTCGCGGAATAATGGAGAAGCTTCTTCCGGTCCGGCCTGTCTTTGACTCGGACTGGAATCGCAGTCGCCCGGTTTTCATAAGGAGCTTTGTTCTTCTCATCCTCTGCCAGCATGAAGTGAAGGGGGACTCCTTCAAGCGGCTTGCTCAACTTGGCAGTGAGGACAATCTTTCGCCCGTCGGGGTCTGCTTTGAGGTTCGTGTAAAAACGCTTCTTCGCTGAATCCCAAGCCGCTGTCTGGCCCCCTCCGGGCGCAGTGTAGTCCAGCTTAACTTCATCGATCTTCACAACGGTGAAGGCAGCCCAGGAGCCCTCCAGTTTCTCTTTTGACCCAGCCCGGGTGATTCCCAAGGTCAGCCGAGTATCTCTGAAGAGATTGCACACCGCACCACCTTCTACCCAGAGGGTTTGATCATCTGCCTTGGCTTTGGCGAGGGGCGTCTTAAGAGGCAGGGCTTGCTCCGCTCCGCCTTCTTCCTGGTCGAAAACTTTCACCGCTCCTGATCCAGTATTGGCTCCCACTAGCCCGACTCCACTCTGAAGAAGAGTCTCGTAATTGACGGCGGCGTCAGGCCACTGGGTCTCATCTAATTTCTCGACGACCAGTTTTGCGCGGGAGTGATTCACTCCATCTTGCAGGTGGAGAATTCGACCCGTGCCAGCTTGTTCAGCGGCCGTCATTTCTGATTGATTGAGCGTGAGAGCCTTGAGCTCATCCCAGTGGTCTGCCGGGTCGTTGACATCCGGGTCGATTGCTTTGTTCACCTCGGCTTTCTTGTAGTGGAAAAGCTTAAGCTTCAGGTCAACACAGCCCATTTCACCTTTCGCCGGGCTATCGACTTTGACAAGGGGATCGCCAGAGGGATCCAGCTGAAGTTTTACTTTGAACTTCCCCCCTGTCTTACCCCGGAGCCAAAGCTTATGTGGCTGACCGGTCATGAGGTCCGCGTTGGAAATTTTGGTGCTGGTGTCAAAAGGGATCGTGCATTTCTCATCAGAGAAGACTTCGACGTTAGCCGGGGTGATAACGAGTTTCCCTTTTCCGGTATAGCGTGGCCCCGTGGGTGTTTGGACTGCGCTCAGTTCGATAAAGGTAGGATCGGGGTGAATGTGTTCCGCCGCATCAGCGGCGGCTGAGCCGGCGAGAGTGTCATTTTTACGCTGATGGGCAGAGAGCTTCGGGTCGTTCAGAACGACGAGGTGCTCGACTTTGATGATGGGGGTGACGCGATTGGTCTCCTTTTCCGGGAGGTTGGCGGTGACAGGTGCATTCCGGGTGATGCCGGATTTCTTGGTTTCCTTAAGGGCCAATCTGAAGGTTGGCTTGGTGCCATCTTCGGGTTTTAGGTAGAGGATCTTTCCTTTTTTGGCATGGCTGTTGGGAATTCGAAACTCTTGTGAGAGAACCGGCTTGGTGCACTTTTTATCATACCAGAGGTGTCTTCCGGGTCCTCCGCTGTAGCCGCTGAGGATGACACCCTTGTCAAATTTGTTTCCGGGGTTGGTCTCTTCGTAGGTCAAGGTGACTTTGATCGGTTCACGGTCATCTTCTTTTTCCGGTTTCTCAGGGTAGAAGATGTGGTCGTCATCCGGCTTTTCCTTTGGAGGAGGGAAAACGGGTTTGAATTCCTCTGGCTCCAGCTTGATGACTGGAGTCACGATGTTGGAATTTTCCAGCGTAAAAACACAGTGTGTTCCGTTGGGTGTCGGAGTTGCTCCAGTCGTTGCTTCGGCTACGCCGTAGTCTTGACCTTGATGCTTATAGGTTTTGAGAGTTTTGCCACTGAGTTTGGCTTGGACGGTATGAGCTTCCAGTTCCAGGCCTGAGATTGCACTGGAGGTGATCCCACTCACAGCGGTCTTTGATTTGCCTTTCTTCGTCCCCTGATGAAAGACCGTGATTTGGACGCCTTTGATTCCTTTCTTTCCACGAGGAGCACTGGCATCAATGACCTCCACCGAGGCCGAGATCTGCCCCTTGCTCAGCGGGCAGTCTTCCTGGGACTTTCCCGCTTTCCTCTTTCCCATCTTCTGGGACTTTTTTTTGGGCTTCTTTCCAGGCATCAGAATCGTGAATCAGGGGTTTTCAGGACTTGGGAGTTCCGCTGAAATTTCGTCGTAGAGCATCGCCATCTTGAGATGCCCGGTGAGGGATCTATTTTGGAGGATATCACGAGCCCACTTCCTCTCTTCCGGAAGCTCCCACTCCGGGGAGTCGGTCAGCATGAGTTCGACAAAGAGGGCGATGTCCTCTTCCGCCTCGATGCCGTAAGGCTTGGCGCGTTTCATTCCGGCCCGGATCAACTTGAGGACCTCCTGGTCACCCGCAGCGGCATATTCCTTGGGGACGACTTCTTCCAGATGAGCCATGAGGCGGGTTTCAAAACGCCTCATACTGTGGCGATTCATCTGGTCCATCTGGGCGTTTCCTATGACGATCATCATTAGAGGTGACTCTTTAAGAGAGTGTTGTGTCTATTTTAGAAATGCAATTCTGGATAGTCTAAAACACATGATTTTGTTGTTTTTAAGGGGGTGTTTGATTCGTTGAGTTTCGAGCCCCCTGAGAAAACAGACTCGCGATCTGGGGCTTGGTCGCTCCAATTTTTTGTTCCTTTGACTAAAGTGTTCCGGCCCAGCCGGCGCACTCGTTTGCGAGTTCGGAGTGAATCTGGGTTAAAATGGGGCGGGCCGCTTCTTCCAAGGCGGCTTCATCGAGTTCGTTGCGCTTTGCGATGACTTCAGCGAGTGCGTTGCCTTCAGGGAGTTCAGAGGTGTCCAGACTTTCGAGTGCCTCAAGGGTTTTGGGAATGTCACACCGTCCACGATCGAGAATGTCGAGAGCGAGCATCGCCTTTTCTTTTGGTGGGGCGGGGGCTGAGGCTTCTTCCAGAAGGCTTTTCCACTGATCGCCGGTGGAGGGATCGAGTGAAGCAATTTTGGTGATGGCTGCGGCAGCGTTTCCGGATTGGGCTTTATTGCCGGCCATCCCGATCACTTGGGCGGCTTCGAAGCCCATGAGCTTCATCGCGAAGAGGAAGAGATCTGCCGCGTGCTTTTCAGCCTCCGGGATTTCTGCTGGTTCGGCGGTGGTTGTGCTCCCTCCGGAGGGAAGACCGAGCTGGTTTCTGAGCTGGTCAATGACATCGGTTGGCGAGCCGCCGGCGTGGAGGATTTCCTGAATTTGGCTGAAAAGCTGGGCCTGGTCTTGCTGGACGAGGGTGAGATTGGAGAAATCCAGTTCAACCTTGGGCAGGTAGACGAAGTGGGGAAGAGTGGGGGCGGCGAGGTCTCCATGTGGGCAGAGGAGGAGGTAGCCAGGGAGTTCGTTGCTTTTAATGCCAAGGTCTTTGGCGATGAGGGCGCTGGGGTTTTGAAAGGCCCGCTTGGAAACCTGGGCTGGAGTCACGATATCGAGGCCAGTTTGCAAGGCCTGCTCGCTTAACCAGACGCGGCTCTGCTGGAGGTAGGTGGAAACATTCTGGTGCGCGGCCCGGCTGTCGTAGAGCACGATCATTACGAGTGGGGTGAACTCCGGAGGAGACTCGACAATGCTCTGGTATTCGGGGTAGCGCTCGATGAGCACAAGCTTACTTTTGGTGGCGGTGGTCATGAGGAAGGACAGTGTTGTCGTCCGGGATGTGATACCAATTTGAAAAACGACCTGATCGTATTCCGCATTGGTATTAGTTTCCGGATATTTAATTGCGCGTGGCAAATGTCATAATCCTATCCTGACCTTGCAACTGAAAAAGGTTCTCGGTTTGCGTGATTAGGGGCTAGCCCTTGGTCACCCGAACGACTTTGTTGTTTTCGATCGCGAAATTCAGCCGCTCGGGGCGATAGTCCTTGGTGACTCTCATGCTTTTGCCATCTCGCCGGACAACGCGGCAGCGGAGACCTTTCGCGGTGGCGGCCGAGGTCGCTTCTTCTTGCGTCATGCCGAGGTAGCTTTCAGAGGACACATTGACAAAAGGAGGAAGAGGAGGCCTGGGTGGAAGCGGAGGGCGTGGGCCGAGGCAGGAAGGGAGGGTACCCAACAGGATGATGGGGACTAATCGACAGAGAAAAGCCCGCAGCCTCAGGGTGAGGACAGCGGGCTTTGCGAGAGTTTTCATGGATCGGCTTACTCAGCGAGGACCTTCATGGTTGGGATGGTGCCGAGGTGTGGCTCACCTGTTCCGCCCTGGGCGGTGGCACGCTTAAGAACGGCGGGGCTCACGGTGCCGCAGCATCCGGGAGCAGGGCAGTAGATGGAGCCGCAGACACCACAGTCGTTCTTGACCTTAACAGTCTCGGTGTAAGCGACCTTGTCTTCGACTTCGTAAGGAACGCCTCCCTTGGTGCCGGGATCGACCATGCGCTTCACGATCTTATACTTGGTCACCTTCTTTTCGGAGTAAGTGTGGTTTTCGCAGCCAACCCGAGCAATCTTGCTCTTGTTGCAGCATGCTCCGAATCCGCAGCAAGATGGAAGAATGGTAGCGATGAGGCCTAGGAAAAGAAGTGGGATCAGTTTTTTCATGAATGAGGTGCGGTGTATTTAACTTTCATTAGGAAATCAGAATTTCGACGGGGTTGTCGAGAGAGATTTTCTGATTATTCGTCTTTCCGGATCTTTTCGGCAATCACGAGGAGGCTATCGCGAAAAATCGGGAGATTCCGGAGTGGGTGAAGTGGTCTTTGCGGTGACGCGGAAAGGGTGCTCGTGATTCCTCAAGTAGAACTCGTTTGCAGCGAGGTTCGTTTTTACCTTGTCGAAGACTTCTTCGTTCATCACCGGTCGGTATGATCGTAATGTTTCAGTTCAAAGCTAAGCGATGGTGAGGACCTGTTCGACGATGCGCTTGGCGTTGGGGAGCTGATCCGGCTCTACGAACTTGGAATAAATTGCCGGTGCATCGATGGTGCAGACGCGTTTAATCGGTGCATCGAGGTAATCGAAAGCGTATTCCTGAATTAACGTGGCGATCTGGGCGGAGACTCCGCAGAAAGGCTTGGACTCATCAACAAGGACTGCTTTGTTGGTTTTCTTCACCGACTCAATGATGGCATCTTGATCCAACGGACGGATTGAGCGGAGATCGACGACCTCGGCATTGATACCGTGCTCGGTCTGGAGGATCTCGGCGGCTTCGAGTGCGCGCAGGGTGCTGGCACCGTGAGCGATGAGTGAGATGTCAGTTCCTTCACGCTTGATGTCAGCCTTACCAAGGGGAATGACGAAGTCACCGTCGGCAGGATCCGGGACATCGCCCTTGATTCCATAGAGGGTGGTATTCTCCATGACATAGACGGGATCATTGTCACGAATGGCAGCTTTCATGAGGCCCTTAGCATCAGCTGCAGTAGCAGGTGAGCAGACTTTGAGGCCGGGGAAGGCGGCGAAGAGGCCTTCCGGGGTGTGAGAGTGGGTTGCTCCGACGTTGGTGCCGCCGTTAGCTGGGCCACGCATGACGATGGGGACATTGATGAGACCACCAGACATGTAACGACAGCAGGCGGCGTTATTGACGAGTTGGTCAAAAGCGACGCTGTGGAAGGACCAAAACATGAGCTCCATGACTGGACGGATGCCGAGCATCGAGGCTCCGATCCCCATTCCAATGAAACCCGCTTCGGAGATGGGGGTGTCGACGACGCGCTTATCGCCCCATTTTTCCCAGAGTCCTTTGGTGACCTTGTAGGCGCCATTATACTGCGCGACTTCCTCGCCCATGAGGACGACATTTTCATCGCGGGCGAGCTCTTCGTCGAAGGCTTCGTTCAGGGCGTCCCGGTATTCGATTTCTCTCATTGTCTAGAGTGTGAAAAGTTGTGTGGAGGGGGAAATTAATCGTTGAAGAAGTGGCGGCCGATCTTGGAGGCCTCGGTGTCATTGTCGGTCTCCCAATAAACATCCTCGGTGATGCTCTCAATGGTGGGAGCGGGGGACTCTCTTGCAAATTCTACGGAGGCCTCGGCCTCGGCCTTAGCTTCCTTGCTGATTTGCTTAGAGCTTTCCTCAGTCAGAATACCTTCGGTAATCAGTCGTTGGCGAAGGAGGGAGATGGGGTCGTGGTTGTCCTTGTATTGTTGAATTTCTTCAGGAGACCGGTATTTCTTGTGAGCTGAATCGGCAATCGAGTGGCCTTGATAACGATAGGTCTGGATTTCCAGAACAGTTGGTCTCGATTCTTTGCGGGCACGCTCCATGGCGATTTCGACTTTTGCTCGTACTTCGTAGAGATGGGAACCATCAACAAGATCCCATTCAATGTCGTATCCGTCAGCGCGCTGAGCAAGGCAATCTTTG
>CALBVA010000203.1 GCA_937969125.1 uncultured Verrucomicrobiales bacterium
TCCTTACTTAGGATTGCGTTAAACATTCTCAAACTCGACACCTCTCTAAAAGGAAGCCTCCCGAAGAAAAGGCGTCATGCTGCCCATGACTTCGAATATCGCGAACGACTTCTGCAAATCTCCCGAGCTTGATCGCCCTGCATGTCGAAAAGTTAACATCGGCGAAAATGAAATCTATTTAAGTCACTGTGGGACAGTAAGACGACGTTAACTTTTCGACAAAACTAAATGGTCTCGAAATGTACACTTTTTGCAAATCAGCGGAATTTTAGTGCCTCTTTACAAGGCCTTACAGTTTTTTTGGTTTTCTTGTTAAAAGCACCCTTGGGTGAAGGCGAAATTGTCGAAGTTGCTTGTCAAGACTGGTCGCAATGAGGCGGAAATTTTATCTTCTTCATCTGCCCAAATGACAAAGGTGACGATGAAGTGCCTGTGCCTGACTCTTAGGTGACAGACTACGAAGATCGAGTGCTTGCCGATGAGCAAGAGGACTTGGTATCTCGACATAAGCAGATGGATTTCCTACGAAAATAACAAGAAGGTTCGCGGCAGATTCAGGACTCTTTGCCAGGGCTCGCTCAAGTTCATGGATTTGGAATAGTGAGGAGGTGTTTGATGCGTCGGATGGCTCTACAAAGTAGAGAAAGAATCCATGCTGAAGTGACTCTGTGATGGCTTGCTCTGTTGTTACTGCCCAAGAGTCACCAGCTCCTAGTGATTGAGGTGCAAAGAAAATACTGTAGTCGAAGTCCTTTAGTTCAGCATGAAGTTTGGAGACTTCCGCGTGAGTATTTTGGTTGTAAGAGAAAAAGAGAGTCGAACGCTGAGAAATACGATCAAGAATTTCTTTCTGTGATTTCCATTCTTTTCTGAGGTCTACGGTTTCAATGTGGCGTTCGGAGAGGCTTCGGATGATCTCGATTTCCCTCTGGACCCAGTTTGCGCTTCTCGTATTGGGGCTATCACAGAGCAGAAAAATGGAGCGAGCTTTGATTTCTCGCTCAATGAGGATATCCAGCTCATCGTCTTCGCTGACGCATTTAAGAAAGAAGAGAATCGGATGATGTTTCTTTGCTTCGAGGTAGTCTCTGATCCTACGAACTTCCTTTAAATCTTTGTTGGAATGAGAGACGAAAATCCAGCCGGCGATATGCTCCATTTTTTGGTGAGTTGAGTTTTTGAGAATGAATGTCTGAAAAGGTGAGAGGAGATTGCCTCATATCGAGAAAATCAGAACGAAATTCGCGTAGTCACAAAAGCAAATCTTGGCTTCAAATCTCCTTTGGATCACAAATAGAGCAATGAAACCACTCTGCTTCGTCCTCATGCCCTTTGGTCGCAAAACCGATGCCACGGGACGGGTGATTGATTTTGATGCAGTTTACCGAGAAATCATCGCACCTGGAGTAGAGGCCGCAGGGCTGGAGGTGATTCGGGCGGATGAGGAACAGGTGGGAGGAACGATTCATAAACCAATGTATGAACGTTTGATGCTCTGTGAATATGCGATTTCGGATGTCACGGGAGCGAATCCCAATGTCTACTATGAGTTGGGAATTCGCCATGCCCTCCGCCCACGTAGCACTGTCATCCTCTTTGCGGAGGAAACCATCCTGCCCTTCGATATCGCACTGCTTCGTGGCTTACCTTATCAGCTCTCTGAGTCTGGAGTTCCTCTGAATGGGGTGGCTGATTCTGCCGGAGTCACCAAGAGACTTCTTGCCGCGGCGGAGAACGAGCTGGATGACAGTCCTCTCTTTTCGCTCATCAACGATATGCCTCGTCCGGAGATTGATCATTCCAAGACGGATCTATTTCGAGCAAGAGTCGATCATTCCAAGGAGATCGAATGCCAGATCGCTCAAAGCAAAAGTCTCTGCGCGCTACAGGAATTAGCCGACTCTCTTCCGGATCTCAAGCAGGTTGAACTCGGAACGATCATTCAGCTCTTCCTTGCCCTCCGAGCCCTTGGGTCCAATAAATTAGAGAAGCCCTATGAAGAGATGATCACTCTCTACACGCGTATGCCTGACTCCCTTCAACGTACACGTATGATTCAGGAGCAATACGCTTTTGCCCTTAACCGCCTCAAGCGATCCGATGAAGCTGAACAAGTGCTCAAAGAGGTTATTAAAAAGCATGGTCCAAGCAGTGAAACCCATGGGCTTCTCGGTCGCGTTTACAAAGATCGCTGGGATGAAGCTCGTAAGAACGGTAATCGCCTCAAATCCAAAGGAGCGCTCAAACGAGCCATCGAGACTTATCTCATCGGCTTCGAAACCGACTGGCGTGATGCTTACCCAGGTGTCAATGCAGTCACCCTGATGGAAATGGAAGAAAGACCATCTCCGAAGCAGGCCGAGATTTTACCGATCGTGCGCTATGCTGCTCTCATGAGAGCTCGTAAAGACGGAGATTACTGGGACTATGCCACCTTAGCGGAGCTCGCAGTATTAGATCGCGATATAGAAGCTGCTGAGGAATATTTGAGCGATGCCATTGATCGGGTAAGAGAAGGTTTTGCTCCTGAAACAACTGCTAACAATCTAAGGCTCATCCGCGAAATTCGTGAACAACGAGGAGAGGAAGCGGGGTGGATTACAGAGTTGGAAGAAGCACTCTCCAAGGCCAAATCTGAGTTTGAAGGGAGGGAGTGATTGTTAAGATTTCATTCTG
>CALBVA010000204.1 GCA_937969125.1 uncultured Verrucomicrobiales bacterium
CTGTGGCAGCGCAGCATTTGGGAGGGGGATGCGGAGAAGGCGCTCTCTACCCTAAAGAAGGCCTATCGTCTTGCCAACGAGCGTAAGAGCAAGGGTGCGCCGGAAATGCTTCAGTCGCTCATCCGCGCGCACCTCGCGACGGGTCAGAAGGCTGAAGCCGCAGCCCTCCTGAAGACCATCGACCGCAGCGGCATGAGTAAGGCGAAGCGCATTCGTCTTGAGGAGTTGGAAGAGGCATTAAAATAAAAAAGATTTCCAACAAATGCGGCGACGTTACGTCTTAGATAGGTGGACTACGTGTTCGGCTACAAATTTTAGGTGTGATTGCACTGGGCAGGCGCGCTTGATTTCTTGATAACTTTTAAATATGAATAAGAAGGCGTTCCTCGGATTTTCGCTCACCAGTCTTCTCCTCTTCGGGGATCTCGCTCACGGTCAGGAGACCGCACCGGGTGAACTCAATGAGAAGGCCGCCCGCTATCATAAGCTCCTCCTCAAAAAGCCGGGCAATGCCACCGTCTTCAGCCGCTTCGTAGATGCTTGGCTGGACACGGCGGATAAGAAGCAGCTGCAGGCCTTTCTCGAGGAGTCCGCGAAGACGGGAGGGGTGGCTGATTTCCGGGTGCTGGCTTCCTTGCACGAATATCTGGGCGAGGAAGAAGCGGCCATTAAGGCTCTTGGCGAGGCCGTAACGAAGGAGGAGAAGAACCCTGAGCTTAGGCTCGCCCGTGCGAAGTTACACGCCAAGCTCCTAGCCTTCGAAGCTGCCCTAGAAGATCTGAAGGTCGCAAGTGAGGACGAGAAGCTCGGAGTTGAGGCCTCGAAGCTGAAGGGCATCTACCTTGCCCGTGCCGGTCGTATCGATGATGCGGTGAAGGCGTGGAAGGAGGTCATTGCCCGCTACCCGAAGGATGAGGAACTGCGTGAGGATCTCATTGAAGTCGAGGTCGCGGAAGGTCTCTACGATGATGCCATTGCGACCTCGAAGGCACTCGTGGAGATGACGAAGGATCCTTATAAAAAGGCGCTCCGCCAACTCCGCCTCGGAGACATCCAGGTGCTCGGGAATAAACGCCCCGAAGGACTGGAAACCTACAGTGCCATCATGGCCGCAACCGGGGCCGATACCTGGCTGGAGCGCGAGGTGCTGGCCCAGGTCGAGCGGGTCTTCATGCGCGATGACGATGTCCAGGGACTCCGTGATTACTTTCAAAAACTCCGCGAAGCCCACCCGCGCCGCGTCTCGGTGCGGAAGGCTCTTGCCCGGCAGATGGCGGTGAATGGTGAGATGGATGAAGCAATCGCCCTCTTCCGCGAGGTTCTAAAAATCACCCCGGGTGATGTGGGGAATCGGGAGGAATTCATCGCCTTTCTGGAGTTGAATGAACGCTGGAAGGAGGCGAAGGAGGAATTGGGAGAACTTATTCAACAGAAGGAAGACGATCCCATCTTGTGGGAACGCATGGCGGGGATCGAGTCGAAGCTTAAAAACGAGGAGGGGGTCAAGGTCGCCCTCGCCAAGGTTCGCGATTTCAGGAAGGACAGCCCGGATGGTCTCATCGCTGTGGCGACCCTTTATATCCAGGCCGAGTTGATGCCGGATGCGGAGGCTCTCCTGCGTGAGGGGCGTGTGGCCTTTGCCGATTCCGAGGAGGTTCTGGAAGCCCTGGCCTCTTTCCTGGTGCAACATCAGAAGGAAGCGGAAGCTCTCGAAATCTGGACTACGATGGCCAAGAGCGCCGACCGCGAAGGTATCCTACGCGTGGCCCGTTCGCTCACCGGACACGGTAAGGGCGCCGAGGCTTTCAAGCTGTTGGAAGATCGGTTGAAGACGAGTGATGATTTTCGCGTTGATCCGCTCGTGCTCACCCAGTTTTGCAGCCTGGCCCTTTCCGAAGAAGAAGCGGAAACAGCCCTGCCGTATGCTCTGGAGCTGGTGCGTCAGTCCGAGAACCCCACCGATCTTGAGGCCTCCATTCGCACCGCTGTCCGCGTGGTGGTGCGGGCGAAGAAGCAGGATGAGATTTTGGCTTCATTGAACCAAAAAGCAGATGCCTCCATTGGCGAGCAATGTTTCATCGCGGAGCTTTACTCCGAGCAGGGTGACTCGATCAAAGCCCTGGCAGTCCTTGAGGCTGCTGAGAAGGTGGACCAATCTCTCCTCGCCCGTTTCTATCGGGTGCGCTTTGAAGAAAATCGGGGCGAATTGACAGCGGCTATCGCAGCGATGCGCAAGATTCTTGAATTCCCGGAAGGACGTAAAACGGTGCACATGCGTCGACTTGTTGACCTTCTCGAACGTGGTGGCGATCTCCCCGGATCACTGAAGGCCGTTGACGAATGGAAGCGAATGGCACCCGGAGACCAGGCCGCCTGGAACCGCCGGGCTGAGCTTCTCTCGGATAATGGGGAGCCTGATCAGGCGGTCCTTGAACTCCGCCGCATGATCGGGAAATTCGGTGCGGAAGAAGACTCCCGGGCGAAGCTGGCGGGTGCTCTTTTGGAGGCCAATGAGCACCGTTCCGCGCAGCGAATTTACGAGCAACTTTACGAAGAGGGTGAGGATCTCACCCAGAAGCTGAAGTGGGTTGGCGAACTCGCCAAGGTCGCCCGTCAGGAAGGTCTCATGGACGATCTTCTGGCGGACTTTGAGCGGAGGAAACGCGCCAATCCGAAATCGGTTGCGCCGCTTCTCGCCATCGCCGAAATCCACGGCGAACTGAACCAATACGAAGAGCGCCGATCGGCCCTTCTCGAAGCTTCCCGACGACGTCCGAATGATGTCGATCTCCTCCAGAATATTGCCCGTGTCGAGGAAAGGGCGGGGGAGTTTGACCGTGCCGTGGGCCTCCTTCGGGATGCCGCGAAGCGTGATTCCACACCGAAGTCAAAGCGCGCCCTCGCGAAGCTCTTCCTAAAGAATGGCGAGTTTCAGGAAGGGCTCCGCATCCTCAAGGAAATCCCCGATGAAACCAATGATCCCCGGAGCATCGAGAAGACCACGACAGCCCTGCTCATGGCGGGCGAGTGGGATATCGCCACAGCATACATTGGCGGACTGCTGCCGCTACATTCCGAGGACTGGCGTCTGAAGTATCTTCACGCCTTCAGCCTCGTCATGGATGGACGGGAGGATGAAGCCTTCCCGATTTACCTTTCGCTGATGGATATTGAGACCACTATCAAGGGTCTCAAGCCGGTTTACGATCCCAAGAATTACCGGAGCGGATACTGGGGCACTTACCTCAAGTCTCCAAATATCTTCAAAGGCTGGGCCAAGATGCAGATTCTTTCAAATCTCGTGAGCTCGGAGGAGCAGAATCTCAGAGAGCTGCAGAACTCCTATTCCGGTCGTTACGGATTAGGCCGTAGTTACATCAACCTGCCTGGAAATCCCCGCGAGTTGGCGATCATGTCCTTCCATAAGGCTGCTCTCCTTGCCGCGAATTTTGACGAGAAGGAGAAGAAAGAGGCCTTTGCTAATCTCTCGATTACCGGCGTAGAGCGGCCGGAGCTTTACCTGCTTCAGAAGGTGGATCGGAAAAAGCTCTTCGAGAAGGTTTCCGCCGAACTTGATCAAAATCCCGATCATCCCCAACTCCTTCAAGTCTGGATGAATTCTCGCTACTCTCTGGAAGAGGGCGAGAAGGCTGATCCGAAACGCGTGATGCACGCGGTGAAAATTCTCGGGAAAGAAGGCGGCATGGCCATGGCCAACCAGATCAGAGGAATGATCTACCGGAAGGAGATCGAGCTTGCTCAAGCGGCGGAGATTTTCGCCGACCTGCTCAAGGGAGTGCCGGACAATGACACCCGAGCTCCGCTGGTCACCACTGTTCTCCGTACGGTCCGCCAGCATGAGAAGCAGGAGAAGAACTCGGAATTCTCCATCGTGAAAGATGCTGCAATCCAGCTCGCCACGTCTGTAGAAAAGAAGCCTCAGGATTACAGCTGGATCAATGAGGCCCTTGGAATCGCTTTGTCCGAGGGCAGGACGGATGAGGCCATCATTCTCACTAACCGACTTTCGAAGTGGATGGAACAGGATCAGGTCAAGACCGCCGTTACTAAAAATCGAAATCAATATGGGGCCTATTATCATTACGGGTATTCTTCCTACGGATTTTCCAGAGGAGGACAGAGTGTCGTCCTCATGGCTCCAGTCTTTCCGCCGCAGACTGTGATAGGTGTCCCGAATTCCGTCACCAGCCTGGTGGCAGGGAAACTCCGCCGGTCTGTGACCAGTGATGTCTCGGAGGCCCATAAAAAAACCTCCGACCTACTCGCTCTTTTGGACGAGGCCGAGAAAGCGGAAAATAAAGAGAAGGAGAAGGCCGCCGGTAAAGCCCGGAAGGAACCGCTGGAAACCTTCAAAGGTCGCGTTGCTGAAATCGAAAATCCCATCCTCCGGACTCTCGTCGCGACCGCGATCGGAGATGAAAAGGCGATGCCCGAATTCGTGGCGGGAGCGGCCGACTCTACCAAGGCCGAGGAACTCTCCCTAGCCGCCGGATATTACCAAAGTCAGGATGAAACGCTGAAAGCCTATCGCACCCTCGTTCGCCTCCGCATGCTCACCTTGTCGCGGGCCGAGCGGAAGAAGGTCGATGGCCAGTTGGCCTTTCTAGGCACCAAGCTGACCGAGGATCAGAAGATCACGGAAGATCAGTGGGATAGCGAGCCCGCCCGGCGCGCCGCTCTCCGACTACGGAAGGTTCTGACTACGGGCAATGAGCGTCCCGCCTTGACAAAGGTTCTCACAAAACTGGGCCTACAGAAGGAGGCTGAGAAGATGTCGATGAAGGCCGGTTCCGGCAGTCGCCTGTCGGGCCGAAATCGCCGCGCCAATCTTTCTGGTACTGCGAAAGTCGTCGACCTCGTGAAGAACGGCAAAAAAGAGGAAGCCTCCCGTGAAGCGGCCAAGCTTTTCAAGATGCACACCCGCCAGAGTCACTCCCGCTGGGAACAGAATAAACTCATCGAAGCCGTGAGCAGTCTAGGACTCACAGATTTGCTTCTGGAGCGGATCCATCCTGGCGATGGGAAAAGTGTCTCACGGCGTCTGGCCTATGCCTCGGCAGCCCGCCTCTGCGATAAACCTGAGCTGGCCCGGCCGATCTATGAACAGCTGATTAAGGATCGACCGCGGCTTCTCGAAGCCCGTGCCGGCCTCCTGATATGCACCCCGAAGGATAAGCGAGACTACAAGCTCCTGGTGGGGCAGGATGGCGAGGATCTCGATACCGAAAAACTGGCCGATATCATGATCGAGTTTTGGCAGCGGGGCCAGGAGGATGCAGAGGAAGCAATTGCCCTTCTGGAACTCACCTCGCAGATCCTGAGACAACTTCCCCCGAATCCCGATCCCAAGATCAATCTTTCCTGGGTCAGCTACAACGTGGCGAGCGTGACCAAGGATGCCTACTTCAACGGCACTCAGGTAGGGGCGCTCTTTAGCTCAAGGAATAATGGGAGCAGCTTTGACAAGTCCGTGACCAAGCTTCGTGATAAAGCCGCACTCAACACCTTTCACGCCATGCTTCTCCACCCCCAGACAGCCGAGCAGGGATTTATGTTGCTCGAGGCCGGAAGTGAAAACCTCGGAATTAAGAAGGAAGAACTGCTGAAGTTAGCACATGCATCCTTCCGGAAAATCCTCGAGAGGAAGGATCAAACTGGGAATCGCGGAAATAATCTCTGGGCCCAATACAGGAGCAATGGCTCTTCTTGGTCTGGAAATGAGTTGGACGGCGGAGTTGACCCGCTCGAGTTCCTCATGAGCAATGCACCGGCAGGAGAGACTGTCGGGATTCTGGATGAGAAAATGATGGCGGCCTTGAAACAGAATCAGCCGAAGCGATTTGATTCGCTCACGGCTGCCAAGGGCATCGTAACCGCTGGCCCGGAGGAGGGCTTGAAGCTCTACGAAGAGTGGAAAAAAGCTGCTCTCGAAAAGGACAAGACCGCGCTCGAAGGCTCGGCTCTCGTTAAGTTTGCAGGTGACCTCCTGCTCTTCGATCTCGCCCCCGGCCCGGTTGCCGATGATCTGCAGTCACACATGGTCAAGCTTTCCAGTGACCAGTGGAATGATCAGACCGGCTGGAGCAAATTTAGCAACAAGTGGCTCGTCTGGGTGAACAAGCACAAGGGCAATGCCGGGGTGGAGGAGTTCATTCTGCAATGCTGTGAAGGAAAGTTGGGGGCACGGGAAAAGTGGCCCATCCTCGCTGAATTGGGGTATGAAAAACTCCCGCAGGAATACCGGCAAAAATCCTACCAGCTTGCCCAGCAGCTAGGTAGCTTCCTGACATTCGATGCGGCAATAACACCTCTCCTAACGCTGAGCCTCGAACATAAGTTTGAGAAGTTTTTGCAGGGTGATATCTCGATGAACCAAGTGATGTATCAGGTCAATCGTCGCTTCAAGAAAGGGGATGAAGTCATCGAATGGCTCGTGAACTCCCATCTCTTCGACAAGGTCCCGGATGATGCAGAGCCCGGTGCCTATCCGACTCGGGTTCTGATAGTAGCCGAAGCCAGTAACTATCTGGATAATAGTGGCAGTGCCTATCGGAAGGAAATGAGGGAGAAAGTGGAGGCGCTGAAGAAGAATGAAGCGCTCGATCCGGTACTCATCACGATTCTCAGTGGCCGCTGGCAAGATGATCAGGACGAGCGTGAGGCCATGTCGAAGCTTTTCGAGGACCGCGTTGACCTGTTGAAAGCCTTGGTCGAGACGGATCCCGAGAAAGCGAAAGCCCGCATGAATCTCTGGTTTCCGAACTACAAAGCGACCAAGGGGGGGGCTAAGCTTACGGCTTACCTGAAGGAGCTCCAGTCCGGTCTAGGGAAGCGGACCCGTGAGGAGGCTGAGAAATGGCTTTCTGATGGCATCGTGCTGGAGCAGAACGACTACATGGGTAGGAAGCTCTGGGAGAAAGTGAGAATATTTGCCGAGGATGACCCGGAGCTGGCCGGGAAAATTGCGGGGGAAATTCTCATGACGGCGAAGGATGATCCCAATGCCAACCGAAGCACAAGCTCCTATAATGGCATCAGCATGGAGACCATCGATAACTGGAACAATGAAGGTCTCGACAAAATCTTTAAACAAAATTTCAGCGGTGACCTTTTCGACCGTATCGATTTCGTTCACAGCCTTTATCACTCTGAGGCCGGCGATTGGATCATTGAGCCCGCTGCCTCCATGGGGAACAGCAGCTATTACAATACACGTGCTATTAAGTCCTTGTTTAAAGAGACCACGGTTCCCAAAGGGGGCGACCGGAAAAAGATAGAGTTGATTTTCGAGAAGGTTCTTAATCGCCTTCCGCTTGAGAAACACCCGACTTTTATCGCTTGTTATTTTCAGGCTCTCGCCGAGCGATGGACTGGAAAGTTTGAGGAGGCAGAGGCTCTGGTTGCTTGGGCGGAATCCGACCTTCGCCCGAAATCGGATCTTCTTGCCGATGCTTTCACCACCCTGATTTATCTAAAATCCACCAAGAAGACTCCAAAGGAGAAGAAGGGCGAATTGATCAAGAAGGCCCAGCCTTACTTTGACAATCTGCTGGCCGGTCTCACCGAGGCCAAGGTCCATGATGCCTTTGCTATCCAGTTTTCTTCCACCACCGTCGGGGATAAGAACCTGAAGCCGCTGTGGGCAAACGTTGATAGCTGGAAATGGATCACTAGCTATATGAAAAGCTATTCGAATGAGAAACGATCGGTGGCCCTGAGCAATGTCCTCCAGCTCTTCCGTAGTCTGAATTCATCGAGCTTTGATCAAAAACCGAAGGCTTCCAAAAGTCTCCTTAAGGCGACCGAAGGCAGCCTTATCACGCCCGAACTTCTCCTGAAGTTTCGCAATAACCGGGGCAGGGGGCAACAATGGGTGAACCAGATTGTCCCGCTAGCTCTGAATGCCGGAGACAAGGAGCTGGCACGTCGCATCGTCAGGCAGAATATCCAGACCTTCCGGGGGGATGCCGCGATGCTCATCTTCCTCACTGAGTCACTGGGGGCCAAGGATGCCGCTCGGCTCATCGCGGCACCCACTGCAGCCTATCAGATGCGGGACCTTCCTTGGTTCCATAACAAAACTCCGGAACTCATTGAGAAGCTCACCGCCGTGATCCCTGAGCGTGACCGCTACCGGGTCGAGGTTGTCTTGGGCAGTCTCCGCGATGCCAACCAGAAAGGGAAGATCCCCGCAGTGAATCGCGCAGACCGCCTCGCGGCCCTCGCTCAACGCTACGCAGAAAATGCGCCTTCCGACGCCAACCCCCGCTGGCAGCTTCTCAATATTTTCTCCTCGGAAAAGCAATCTACCAAAATCGTGATGGAGCACTTGAAAAAGGAATCCGAAGCGATGGACCTTCTTGCCGCCCTGACACTCA
>CALBVA010000205.1 GCA_937969125.1 uncultured Verrucomicrobiales bacterium
GCTGTTTCTTCGAAGGGGTTACCCTTGTCATCAATGACCGCCTTCAGGGCGAGAAGGAGGGATCCTTTGTTGCCGGTCTTTTGAAAGCAGAGAGCCCGGCGATAAAGAGCTTCATGTCGGACTTGGGCATCCTTGGTCGTAGTGGCAACCACTTTGAACCACTTTGCTGCACTGCGCCACTTTTCACCCTGGAAGTCTTCCGAGGCGAGATTCAGAGCGGAGGCCTCTACGAATTTTCCCTTCGTCCAATGAGTCGCAGCCGATTCAAAACATCTGCGGCTCGCCTTGATCTCACCAGTCTGGCGGTAGCAAAGTCCGAGAAAATACCAGGAATTGAGCGCTTTCTCATCCTTCGGGTAGGCGCGGAGGAAGGCATCAAATTTTCGAGCCGCGAGGCGGTAGGTCTCCTTTTTTTTAGCAGCCTCTTTTTCCTCATTGGCGGCATTGTAAAGCAGTGAGGCAAAGTCGAAGAGGTCACGGGAGGGCTTCGCCTTCAGCGGCTCAACTTTCTCGACCACCGGAGGGGCCGGGGCATCCTGTGCGGATAGAGGAAGGAGTGCCATCAGCAAGAATAGGGGAGCCTTCATATCTTAACTTCCGTTTTTAATTTTCGTGGCGAAGCCGATGTTCCAGATGCCCGCTTTTCTGACCACATCCACTAGCTCGATCGCTTCTTGGTAGGTCACATTGGCATCGCCGCGGATGCGGACCGGCTGTCGGTCCGCTCCGCCGGTGTTTGCAAGTTCCGAGGCTTTTACAATACGCTCCAATTTTGCCTTCAGTTGCTCCTTCGTATAGACCTCACCACTGATCGAAATGACTCCCTCGGAGGTGAGGTTGATCACGATCTCATTCGCCACCCGGGACTGCTCAGAGCCTTCAGTTGCGGTCGGCACCGAGACATCGAGGTCCTTCTCTTTCTCGGTGATTTGGTAAGTCACCAGGAAGAAGATGAGTAGCAGAAAGACGATATCAATCATAGGCGCGAGCTGGAAGCTGGCCGGTGGCGGACTGTTATCGCGGATTTTCATCGGAGTGAAATATTAGTGGATGATCTCGGAAGCCTCGCTTTTCTTCTCAGCCAGCTGACCTCCCACCAGAGCCAGGATGTGGGTTCCCGCAGCCTCCAGCTCAGCCGTGTGTCGCTGCACCCGACCACGGAAAAAGGAATAGAAAGTCATCGCCACGATACTAATCACCAGCCCGGCAGCGGTCGTAATGAGTGCCTCCCACACGCCCTCGGCGAGTTCTAGTTGTTGGGTGCCTTCGATCTTGCCGTTCGCGATTTCCATGAAGGATTTGATCATCCCGATCACTGTTCCGAGCAGCCCGACCATGGGGGCAATTCCACCAATGTCTGCGAGATAGCTGATGCGCTGGGTGAGGATTCCGGCCTGGCGATTTCCTTCCGCTTCCGCCACTTCGCGCATCTCCACCTGCGTCGCGCCGGGGTTCTTTGTTAGGAAATCGAGACTCTTCTGCGTCACTCGTGCTACCGATTCATTCCGTCGGTGGCAGTAAGCAATGAGCCCCAGATAATCCCGCTTCCGGATCATCGCCTCAGCAGCATTCATAAATTTATTCGTCACTACCGTGCTCCGGCGCAGCGTCAGGAAATAGAGCAGGACCATGATCAGGGTGAAGATCGAGAGCCCCACGAGAGCGATCATCACGTAGCCGCCCTTAGAAAGGATATCGACCAACGACAGCTCCTTCAGTTGGCTCGCCGAGTCCGGAGCAGCCATCGCGAGGGAGGGAATGAGCGCCATCAGGAGCGCCAGCAGGAAGGGATTCTTCATGAATTGTTAGGTGACAGCTTAGCGGGGGATCATTGCGGTGCAAGTGCAGGAAAAACCGCTTTTTATAGCGCTGAGCACCGTAACCAAATGGCTGGTTGCGCAGTCCCTACCGCTGGATTACGTCTCTTCAGCCTCGCGTCTCTCAGTCAATGTCCGCCCTCCCCGAACTCCGTGCCCGCCTTTCCCAGGTCTCTCATAAGCCGGGCGTCTACCTGCACAAAGATCGACTGGGCTCCATCATCTATGTTGGAAAAGCACGGGATCTTCGAAAGCGGCTCAGCTCCTACTTCATGCCCTCTGGGAAAAAGCGTGCCGATCGTAAGACCCGGGCTCTCATTGACTCCATCTGCGACTTCGAAGTCCATGAAGTCCGCAACGAACAGGAGGCCCTCCTTCTCGAGGGAAAGCTCATCAAGCAATACCGCCCGCGCTACAATGTCTCCTTTCGTGACGATAAGCGCTTCCTCCTGGTGAAAGTAAACCCCGATGATCCCTGGCCGAAGTTCACCACCACTCGCCTTAAAAAATCGGACAATGCGCGCTACTTCGGCCCCTTCGCTCACTCCGGTGCCCTTCGCGCCACCGTGGCCTGGCTGAATAAAGAGTTTGGCCTCCGCAGCTGTCGCCCGCTCAATCCCGGCGAGCACGAATACAAGCATTGCAATGCTGATGTCATCCGCAACTGCACCGCCCCCTGCATCGGAAAGATCACCCGCGAAGATTATCTGCAGCACATCGATGAAGCCTGCGAGCTCCTCTCCGGAAAGGGTAAACGCGAACGCCTCAAGGGCCTGCAGTCCGAGATGGAACAGGCCGCGATAAAGCTCGATTTTGAAAAGGCCGCCCGCCTCCGGGATGTCATCCATAACATGGAGCGCGCTCTCAGTCCGACTCGTCAATTTACTCGTGGCCGCGGTGTCCCCACTACCGTGAAGCCCACCGAGGACCTCGCCGAGCTGGGCGATTGGCTCTCGCTCGATGGCCCGCCCGTCATCATGGAGTGCTTTGATATTTCTAATATCTCCTCCACCCACATCGTCGCTTCCATGGTCCGGTTTAAGGACGGCTTACCGGATAATCAAAATTACCGCCGCTACCGCATCAAGACCGTCGAAGGTCAGGATGACTTCGCGAGTATGGCCGAGGTCGTCCGCCGCCGATACGGGCGTATCCTGAAAGAAAACATGGAGGCCAATCCCGAAGTCGCCGAGTCCAGCCAAGAAAGCGCGGTGGAAACCCTCCGGCGTCTCGCCGCCGAGGGTAAAAGCCCCATCACTTTGCCGGACCTCGTTATCGTTGATGGAGGAAAGGGCCAGCTCAGCGTCTCCGTTGCGGAACTTCAGCGTCTCGGGCTTGAAGGCCTCCCCATCGTGGGCCTCGCCAAACAGCGTGAGGAAATCTTCTTCCCACAGGAGAGCGAGCCCGTCCTCATCCCGCACGATCGCGGCGCCCTGAAGCTCATGCAGCGCATTCGCGATGAAGCCCACCGCTTCGCCAATGGTTACAATGAGCTCCTCCTCCGCAAGCGCGTCACCGAAAGCCTCCTCGATGACTGCCCCGGAATCTCACCCGCTAAGAAAAAGGCCCTCTTGAAAAAATTCGGATCCGTGGCCCGCATCAAGGCCGCCTCCATCGAGCAAATCGCCGAACTCCGTGGCATCTCAGTCAAGTCCGCCGAGGAAATCCTCCGCTACCTGAAGTCGGTCTGATTACTTCCCGATGCAATAAAGCATCTCTTGGCGCTCACCCTCCTTCACATGCCCCACCCGTAGATAGAGTGCATCGCCCAACACCACTGGTGAGGCATAGGTGTCATCGCCCAGCTTGTTCTCCGCCACTTTTTCGAACTTCGCGCCCGCCTTAAAGACTGTCGTCGTCCCGTTCTTGATCGTCGCATAAATGTGATCTCCTACCGCCAGCGGCGAAGCCATCACACCTCCTCTTCCCAATCTTTTCTTCCACTTCGTCTCGCCTGTTTTTGCGTCCCAGCAGAACGCAAAGCCCTGATCGGTTACCGCGTAAATCAGCCCCTTGTGAGAGAGGAGTGATTGCTCATAGCTCCGCTCGCGATTCTTCCAAACCACCTCGCTGCTCCCATCTGCCTTCACCCCGAGGGTTTCATTGTTCGGGAAGCCACCACTCGCGAAGACCATCTCATCCGTCCACACGATTGTTCCGCATGTCGCCTGCGGAGCATGCGGTGCCGTCCAGTTCTCTTTCCCATTCGCCGGATCGTAACTCCAGATTTTCCCCATTCCCGAGATCAGCAGCTGTTCCTTTCCCGCCACTTTCGCCACCACTGGCGAGGCCCAATTGTCGTGCCCGCCGCGCTCGATCCGCCACCGCTGCTCACCGGACTTAGCATCCAGTGAAACAAGGTAACCCTTCTCCTCGGTATCACCCGCCACGATGAAACTTCCCTTCCAGAGCACCGGCGTCGATCCGTAGCCAAACGGCCGACCTGAGTCATAGTGCCCCGCCGTCTTCGTCCACAGAGTTTCGCCTTCTGGTGTTACCGCCGTCACTTTCACCTGATCCTTATTTTGGAAAGTCACCAGCACCGCGCTCCCCGTCCACTGCGGCGTCGCTGATGCCGCACTATTCTCCCGATGTAGCTCCGTCGGAAAGCCCCCCTTGTGGATCACCTGCTTCCACACAATCTTTCCATCCTTCCGGTTCACTGCGATCAGCCACTGGAGTGCCTTGTCCTTCTCCGCCGTCGTCAAATAAATCCGCTCACCCACCACAATCGGTGTGGAATGCCCCCGGCCTGGGATCTTAGTCTTCCATCGCACATTCTTCTCCGCAGACCACTCCGTCACCGGCTTCGCATCCACCGCCGCGTGATTGTTCTTATCCGGCCCCCGCCACTGCGGCCAGTCGGCGGCGAAACTTGACGATACTAAAAGCAGGGAAAGACAGAAACTCTTCATGCTCCACACCATGCCGTCAATCCCGCTCAGGTCAATCCTCCCCTCCATGGTCTCCCGGCGTCCGCTCCGGAAAAAAACATCATTTAAAAATCACCGAAAGTCACCGTCGACACTACCACCGGAGTCGGGAATGAGGATAAGTCGGGAGGTGGGAGAAATCATAGAGCATGAATATCAAGTGCATTCTCTAAATAATAATCTCGCGCTAACCTTCAGGATCAACTAAGCCACTCCCGACGAGGAAAAACCATCGCCCGCGCGGAGGGAACCCTTAAAACCTTTCAATGGAGTCGCTAAGACGGTGTTTGCACCGCCGCTCCGGACACTTTGTTGCGTGTGTGCTACAAATTGCCGGTGCCTCGGATAAGTCCGGGGTGCCGGCTACATT
>CALBVA010000206.1 GCA_937969125.1 uncultured Verrucomicrobiales bacterium
GACTCCAAAGTCTCACAGACTTTTTCAGCTTGAGACCAAATCATCGACACATCCGAATGGATCCCCACAATAAGCGAGAATCCCTTGCGGACCTTTGGTTCCAGCTCAAAAGTTGACGCGGATGAGGAAATAGCATCCTCCTCTTACCAATATTATGATTATGAAAAGAATACTCACAGCCCTTGCCGCCTCAGCTTCGCTTTTATTTACCTCTTGCGGTGATTCCTCTGAGGATCTCGCCGAGGATATGGTCGCCCATCTGGAAGACGCCGCAGAGGCTCTGAAGGAGTTCAATTCGGGCGATGAAAATGCCGAGGATACCATTAAGACCCTCGAAAAAATCGGCGATAAGCTAGCCGAAACCGTTGCTGCGGGAAAGAAGCTCAATGAAGATCTTTCCGACGAAGAAAAGAAGGAGGAAGAAAAAGCCATGATGGAAAAATTTGGCAAGCGAATGGAGAAAGCCAGTGGCGATATCCAAGGTGAGGTAGTGAAGCTTACTACTTCCGGACAGGTCGGCGGTGCCGATGTCTCGAAGGCAGTTGAAGCCCTCTTTAAGAAGATGCAGTAAGTGTTACTAACACCTAGAATCACAAAGCACCGGTGCGAGAGAGTTCCGGTGCTTTTTTATGCCTATGTCTCGTGGTCGCAGGCTTAATTTTTCGCCGGAGGCACGTCGGTGAGTTCGGACCACTGGACTTCGCCTTGGTCGATTTTCTGGATTTCGTAGGCATATACGGCGTCCTCATTATGAGGATCGATAGTAACGGCGAGGTCGAGGAGGGCGCGCGCAAGGAGGAGGTTTTTTTCGCCCTTCTGCTCCTTCAGGGCCTCGGCGCGGACCACGAAAAGGGAGGCCAAGGTCTTAGGGCTGTATTTCATCTCAGCCTTTTTTGGCATGACCGACTTGGCGAGCTGGAACTTCAGGACGGTGGCTCGCTTGTTACGCGAGGAGAGATTGAGAGCAAGAGCGAGGGCCTTACGGGCGAAGTCGAGGGAGGAGCGGCTGGCTTTTTGGTCGACGACATGATTCGCGACATAGTTTGCGAGGCTAGTGGCATATTCATCCCGCTCGCGCTGAAGGAGGCCGAGGTCCTCGGTGAAAACCCCTTGCCCGACGACGGGTGCCTTGAAGTCGAATTTTTCCTCGGCGGAAACTACGACGATGGATCCGCAGGATAAGAGAATTCTCAGGCAAGCTTGTCCGATAGCGCGCATCGGCAGTAGTCTCCCCGCGATGAGCGGGAAGGCAAGTCCCAAGGCTGAACTGCGAAGCAGAGTCCGCGAGCTTCTGGATAAACTTCCAGAAGCGAAAAGAGAGGCGCAATCAGAGAAGATCCGTGAACAGCTCAGATTCCCGCCCGGAGCCCGAGTGGCAATCTTCGCCGGGACCAATCGCGAACCGGATCTGCTCCCACTCATCGCCCGATATCCGGAAGTGCTATGGAGCCTTCCGAAGGTGACCGGCCCGGGAGAAATGAAGTTCCTCCGCGTCAATGAAACCTCGTCCTTGTCTCCCGGAGCCTATGGAATTCTAGAGTCCGATACGGGTGAGATTGAAGAGGAGATCGAGATTTTCCTCTGCCCCGGAGTGGCCTTCACGGAACAAGGTCGACGACTTGGTCAGGGGGGCGGGTTCTATGATCGCTATCTGTCTCGATTTCCAGACGCCGGGAAGATTGGCATCTGCTTCCGGGAGCAGTTGCTAGACGATCTCCCGGGCGAGGATCACGACATCCAGATGGATCGAGTAATCACTTCTTCGGCGGCACCTTCAGTTTAAAATTTGGGATGGTGACGCGGATTTTTTCGCCACTATCGAGGATCCCGAAGAATGTTCCCCAGGCCTCGCTGTTCATTTTCACGACGTGGTAGGAATTATAAGAGAAGCGCTCGCCCGGCCGCAGGAGCGGAGTTTCCCCCACCACGCCACTGCCTTCCACGACAACGGTTTCGCCATCGCCGCTCTTCACGATCCACTTCCGCCCGCGAATGGTGAGGGTTTGCTCGGAGTCATTGATGATGGAAAGGAAGTAGACGAAGGGATGGGGCCGGTCGTCGGGTGCGTCGAGATGAGGCATGTAAATGACCTCGTCGATCTCCACGCGGAGACCGGGAATTTCACGATAGACCTTTGACACGAGATGAGCCTAGCAGCGTGCCGAACTGACTCAATAAATCTCGGGAGTTCCGTAGAGAGTATATCCGGTGGAGTCCTCGATCTTGATATCAATGAGTTCTCCGGTCATGCGATCAGCGTCGCCATCAAAGATCACGATCTTGTTTTGCGAGGTACGCCCGCTGAGGCGGGATTTATTGCTCTTACTCGGACCCTCACAGAGAACCTGCTGGATGGTGCCCAGGAATTTCGCGTTCTTGGCGAAAGTGAGCTCTTCCTGCACCTTGAGGAGGTATTGATTCCGCTCCTCCTTGGTTTTCTCATCAAGCTGATCCTCCATTTCCGCAGCGGGGGTGTCCTTCCGTTTCGAGTAGCGGAAGATGAAGCTATTATCGAAGCCGACATGCTTCATGCAGTCGACGGTGTCTTGAAAGTCCTGCTCGGTCTCGCCGGGGAAGCCGACGATAATATCGGTAGTGATGGCGAGATCAGGTCGCGCGGCCTTCATCTTGTCACAAATCGCGAGGAATTTTTCGTTTTTATAGGGACGGCGCATCAGCTTCAGCATGCGATCGCTACCGCTCTGCATCGGGAAGTGAATGTGTGAGCAAAGCTTTGGCAGATAAGTGAAGGCCTCGACGAGGTCGTCACGATACCCAATCGGGTGCGGACTGGTGAAACGAATGCGATGGAGCCCCTCGATCTCATGCACCGCTTCGAGGAGCTGGACGAAGGGTGACTTACCATCGACCTTCGGGAACTCGGTGCGGCCGTAGAGATTCACAATCTGTCCTAGCAGAGTAACTTCCTTCACGCCTTTTTGGACGAGGGCTTTCACCTCATCGACGATGTCTGAAATGGGGCGTCCCCTCTCCTTCCCCCGGGTGTCGGGGACGATGCAGAAGGAGCAGCGCATGTTACAGCCCTGCATAATGCTGACGAAGGCAGTGGCCTGCTGATTCTCGCGCGGGACGTGATCGCGAATGGTATTCTGGCTGCCGACTTCCTCCTCGGTATCAACCATGCGGGCGGAGATCACCTTGCCATTGTTGGTATTAATGACCTCGTCTTCCACGCGGGTGGTGGTCATTTCCGCGCCTACCTCATCCATGCGGGTTTCGAGGCGGCGATTGAGAATGCTATCCACGTAATCAAAGACGCGGTGGTATTTCTGGGTGCCCACGACGAGATCGAGGTGCGGGATGCGATCAAAAAGCTCCGATCCGCGGCTCTGTGCCATGCAGCCCATGAAACCATAAACGACGTGGTCCCGCTGCTCTCGGTATTTCCCCATCATGCCCATCTTGCCGAGGGCCTTTTGCTCGGCTTGATCGCGGACACTACAGGTGTTGATCAGGATGGCGTCAGCCTCCTGTTCGGTCGGGGTGAGAGTGTAACCTCTTTCAGAAAACGTCTGAGCAACCTGCTCAGAATCTCGCTCATTCATCTGTCACCCGTAGGTTTTAATAAAGACCTTTGGCATGGGAGGAACCGCTTAACGTGGGGGAACCGCATTAACAACCACGAATGTCAGGACATCCTAAAAACACACTTGACGCCCTCCGCTGGTCTTCCTAGCGTCCCGCTCCCCGACGAACCCAAGGGGAATTTCTTATGGCAAAACACACCCGTGGCGTAGACGTCAAAAATGGAGAGACTGTAGATCGTGCTCTCAAGCGTTTGAAAACCAAGCTCGACACCGAGGGCATCCTCGAGGAAATGCGCCGTCGACGTGCGCATGAAAGCACCATCACCCGCGCGATCCGCAAGGCTCGCACCGCACCGAAGCGTAACAAGGTCCGTTGGAGATTCCAGAGCGAGTCCCAAGTCGCCACAGCTGAAGCCGCCGCAGCAGCCCGCGCTGCCTCTGAGTAACCAATTTTCGAAACTTTAAAGGGTTCATTTTTTGAAACACCCGGTGGAATTTTCCGCCGGGTGTTTTTTTATCGAAATTGTCTGATTGTTATCTTGAGCAGGCCACGTAGAATTCCACTGCTATGAATGCAAAAATAAAATTCGGTATGATGTGTGCCTTTGGCGCAGTGACGATGCCCGCTTACGCGGCTCCCAGCACTGCTGTTGAAGAAACTGCTGCCTCCACTGTCACCGGTTACACGGTGGCGTTCAGTGGTGGTGGGTGAGGAGCTGCAAACAAGGCCCGTGCGGCCCTGACTGCTCTTGAAGGCGTGAACAAAGTGATGCTTTCCGGCACCACTGCCTTCGTCCTCACTGAAGAAGGAACCAAGCTGACCCGCGGCACCGTTCGTAAGGCTTTCACTCCGAAAGGACTGAAAGTTGAGAAAGTGTCGAAGAAGGAAGTGGCCAAGCCCAAGGAGGCTTACCACCTCACCATCACTGGTGGGACATGAGCACAAACCAATGAGAGATTGCGTGCCGATCTCGAAAAGTTGGATGAAGTGAGCATGGCCTTTGTTGATCGGGGTCAAGTTACCCTTCTCATGTCAAAGTCCGAATCCTTCGATAAAGAGAAGATTGGAAAGATCACCAAGAAGCGGAAATCGGAACTTAAGGATTCGAAGAAGCTTCCTGAGCTGCCTTTCTAAGATTCTCCCTCTGAAGCACCTCAATTTAAAGAACCCGGTGTCGCGAGACATCGGGTTTTTCTTTTCATGTGATTGATGAATCCTCCCTCCTACCGCTGCGCGACAAACAGGGTATGAGTAAAGCGCTTGGCCTTCGGGTAGGCCTTCGCAGGAATGGCCTCCACTTTCGAAAACACCTTTCGCAGTAACTTCATGAACTGTGGGTCTTGGTGGGCTGACCAGTAAACCACCCTGCCCTTGGGCCGCAGGGCGGACCGGGCGATTTCGAGGCCACGTCGTTGGTAGAGTCGGCCGTTTCCTTTCTGCACCAGCGGATCCGGGCTGTTATCGACATCCAAAAGGATGGAGTCATATCGATCACTACCTTGCATGATTTTGAAGACATCCTTCCGGAGAATGTTGACGCGCGGGTCATCGAGGAGGGAGCCATTAACCGCCTGCAGATATTCGCGATTCCAATCGATGACGATTTTCAACAACTCCGCAACATCCACTACGGAATCGGGTGAAACG
>CALBVA010000207.1 GCA_937969125.1 uncultured Verrucomicrobiales bacterium
GCCTACAATGTCACCGTAATTAATCCGGAGCAGCTGGGCGAAGAAGTCATGGTGGACGGCCCGAACGAGGTCGGTCAGAGCGGGGGAAATTTCTCCTTCTATGCCATCAATGCCGCCTCATCTTATCAACTAAGCGTCTCGCGAATCACCGCGAACAATACCTCCGAAGGCGCAGAGGATGCCACCGCCTCAAGCGTCATCGACAACACCGGTGCCCACCCGCTGCGCATTGCCGATGGCCGCCGCTCCGGGTCGAAGTGCTTCCACCTCACGCCAATTGACTTCCGTAAGAGCGAGAACTTCGAGCTCGATCGCAACTTTAAGGTCTCAACCTCCTCCCAGCTCCGCTTTTACGTGAGACGGGGATTTGCGGCTGCCACCACTCCCCTACGATGTGAAATCTCGCCCGATGGCGGCGGCTCTTGGGAGCAGATCTGGCAACTCCCCGGCAACGGCCAGCTCGCCCAAAGCTACACGGCTTATAATCTCCCGCTATCCGCTTTCGCTGGCCAATCGATCCGCGTCCGCTTCATCGTGGAGCACATCACCGGCCAGCTTTATCCCGGCACCAATCCCGCCGTCGGCTTCCGGATCGATGACATCTCCGTGACGAACAGCTCGCTCGAAGTGGGCACCCACATCACTGATCTGGGCAATGATACCTCCTTCACCCTGAACAGCAGCACTGCCGGAGCCGCTCTCATTGACAATGCCACCTATCTCCTGAAGATCCGCCCGGTTGTCGGCTGCCACACCTTCGGCTTCGGACCGACGCACGAGGTTCTCATTGGCGATGATCCCGCGCCCTCCGGCTTCGATGATTGGCGACAGAGCTTCTCCCAATCCGTCGGTGGCCTCACTGCGGATGACGATGGCGATGGCATCGAAAACGGCATCGAATACATCCTCAATACCCATCCGTTGCAGGAAGAAGACCTGAGCGAAATCCCCGAGCCCGTCTTCTCCGGGAACAATGTCACCCTCTCCGTGCCGGATACCTCTCATGCCGAAGGAGTGATCATCCGCATGGCCTACTCCACCAATCTCAAGAACTGGGATTATGTGGACGACTCCGGAAGCGGGGAGGATTCTATCTTCAGCATGTCAACAACCGGGATGGAGAAGCTCTACGTGCGGCTAGTGGTGACACGGGAGAACTAAAGCCATCGGAGAAAACCGGGCGCGGGTAAAAAACCTTTTCCGTGCGGGCTTCTTCCTGTTTCCTCGCGGCCCGCGAGCCAAAACCCCTCGCCCCAGAACCATGGCTAATAAAGACCAGACCGATACCGCACGCATGGAGAAGATCGTCTCCCTGTGCAAACGCAAAGGATTCATCTTCCAGTCCGCCGAACTCTACGGCGGGCTAAACGGATGCTGGGACTACGGCCCGCTGGGTGCCGAGCTGAAGCGCAATCTCAAAGACTACTGGTGGCGCAAGAACGTGCAGGAGCGCGATGACGTGCTGGGCATGGACGGATCAATCCTGACCCATCAGGCGGTCCTCACCGCATCGGGACACATTGGCGGATTTTCCGATCCCATGGTGGATTGCAAAACCTGCAAGGGCCGCTTCCGCGCGGACTCGCTGGACACTCTGGAGTGTAAACAAAAGCCTTCCTGCATCCCCGGTGGCACCGACAAATGCGAGCTCACCGAACCGCGTGATTTTGAGCTGATGTTTAAAACCCAGATGGGAGCTTCGGCCGATGAGAATGATCCCAATGCTACCGCCTACCTCCGTCCCGAGACCGCCCAATCAATCTTCGTGCAGTATAAAAACGTGCTGGATTCCAACCGGGTGAAGCTTCCCTTCGGAATTGCCCAGATCGGCAAGTCCTTCCGTAATGAAATCAACCCGCGGAATTTCACCTTCCGCTCGCGTGAGTTCGAGCAGATGGAAGTGGAATACTTTTGCCGCCCGGAAGACGGCCTCCGCCTCACCGAAGAATGGCTACAGAAACGCCTAGCCTTCTACGAGGAGATCGGCCTCGATAAGGAGAAACTCCACGTCCTCGATATCCCCGATGGCGAGCGCGCCCACTACTCGCAGAAGACCTATGACATCGAGTATGATTTCCCCTTCGGACAGCAGGAACTGGAAGGCGTAGCCTACCGTGGTGACTACGATCTCGGAAAGCATCAGGCAGCGTCCAAGAAGCCCCTCGAATACTTCGATGAGGAGACGAAGGAAAAATTCATCCCCCACGTGGTGGAACCTTCCGCTGGTTGCGACCGCACCGTGCTCGCGCTCATCTGTGAAGCTTACGAAGAAGAAGACCTGACCAAGGAAGGTGGCAAGACTGACATCCGCACCGTGATGCGCTTCAAGCCCTGCGTCGCTCCGGTCAAGGTCGCCATTCTCCCGCTTCTTAAGAACAAGCCCGAGCTCGTCGCGAAAGCGAAGGAAGTGAAGAACCTCTTGCAGCCATTCATGAACGTCTTCTACGACGAAGCCGCTGCCATCGGACGCCGCTACCGTCGCCAGGACGAAATCGGAACGCCCTTCTGCGTCGCCATCGACTTCGAAACCCTCGGAGAAGAAAACGCCGTGCTTAAGGACACCGTCACCATCCGCCACCGCGACTCAATGGAGCAGGAACGCCTCCCCATCAGCGAGCTCCTCGCCTGGCTGCTCGAGCGGATCCGCTAGCTGGAACGGGAGATCATTGACACCTGAATTTCAAAACGGGCATCGTGAAAACGGTGTCCGTTTTTTAGAGCTTTTCCCAAAGACTTGTTCCCTTAATCCGCGTCATTTCCACTCCGGTTACGTTCTCCCAGCCTTGTTTCAAAGACAAGGGCACCACGATCACGTAGGTCAACTTACCACTCTCTGACTTACGGGACCAGATCTGTAAATCCGCCCCTCTGGCAGCATGCCAGGTCTCATTCGGCAGCTCTTTGACACTCTTTTTGACTGCCTCAAGCGTATCGAAACTCTCCAGCATGTAGTAGCTTTCCTCCCTCCTCAACCATGCCATCACCTGCGTTGAGAGCTTGGATGGAACCGCTATCCAGCGGCTTTCAGCGTCACCCTCATCGCCTTCTCTTGAAATCTCAAAGTGGAGCAGGAGGTGGTCATGATTATCTGTCATCGCCCCGACAAGAAGATGATCATCCCTCTTGATCCGGCTTACTTTTTCAAGGTCACTTTTCTCAAGAATCGGCAAGGCTTCGTCAAAAATCACCCGCCCTTGTTTGTCCCGGGTCAAACGCTTCATTCGCTCCTGATCCCACCTCTTGGGAAAACCCCGGGGATACTTTTCCAGCAAATCTGCCAGCTTCACTTTCGCATCTTTCTTTAAGAGCCTCCTTTCTAAGGGTTTCCTCGTATCCGCATCGGGAAAGGAAACATGCTCATGGAGAAGAACGGTCTTCTTCGCTCCGGTTTCGGTAAATTCAGTCAGGATGGTTTCTTCATACCAATCGTAGTAGCTTCCGCGGTTCTCAACCACCCGGGTCAGAATCGCGTGACCTTCAGCATTCGATCCGAAAACCTCATCCACCGCTGAAGTCGATGGATCCGGCGTTGCTGAAAGAGAGCTCGCAAGAAAAATGCTAACTAGAAGAGATGGGATAATCTGGGCGGTCAATTTCATCAGCTACTAACCACCAGAGCGAAGATAGATTGAAATTCTGTCTTGGAGTCTAGCTGATCCACGCCGCGAGTTCGCGCTCCATCATGGCGGTCGGCTTCACGAATGATTCCTCTGGAAGCTCGATGGTGGCTCGCTTTCCAGCACCGTTTTGGACATGGAGTAAGACGGGGATTTTACCCGGATAGCCGTCGAGGATCGCTTTGATTTTTTGCAAGTCGCTCCCGTTATGACGCCCGGTCCAGAGGGTGAGTTCCAAGCTGCCTTTTTTCTTTGGTGCACGCGCTTTCAATTCCTTGATTTGCGATCCGGTAAGGCGGCGTTGCTCGGTGCGATCATCGACACTGACCTGGGCTTTGAATTGAATGACTTTCCCGGCCTGCATGAGCCCGGCATCGCGGGCAGGCAGATAGCTCTCAGACCAGCAGACCATCTCACGATCGCCAGTGAAGTCCTGCACGTAAACCACGCCGAAAGGCTTGCCGGTTTTCGTCGTTTTATGCTCCACCATCTTAATCATTCCCGCAAAGGGGAAGCGGGCCCGCTTATCACTGAGATCGACCTCATCAAGGAGGCCGAACTTGATGAAGCGATCCGAGTCCACCACCCCTCGGAATTTATCGAGCGGGTGACCGGTGACGTAGAAACCGAGGAGTTCCTTTTCGTGCTCCAGGCGTTCATCCTTCGACCACTCCTCCGGTGCGGGAGAGTCCTCCGTAACCGGAGGTGGAGCTGCAAATTCCATGGCGTCAAAAAGACCACCCTGCCCGGAGGCGCGATCCTTTTGCGCACTGCTCGCAGAGGCCACGACTTTTTCAAGACGGGCAGTCATTCCTGCGCGGGTCTCGCCAGTCCAGTCCATGGCACCGGCCTTGATGAGATTCTCCAGAATGCGCTTGTTGATAACCTTCGAATCGAGCCGATTACAGAAGTCATCGAGAGATTCAAATTCTCCGCCCTCCTCTCGATTCTTAATCGCCATGGCCATGGCATTCGCCCCGACATTCTTAATCGCGGCAAGGCCGTAGCGAATGCCTTGCTTACCGCCGAGGACATCTTCGGGTGAGAAACGGAGCTGGGATTTATTAAGATCCGGCGGGAGAAGTTCATAACCCATGCGGAAGCACTCACTGACGAAGACCCCAATTTTATCGGTGTTATTGATCTCGTTCGAGAGAAGGGCGGAGAGGAATTCGACCGGATAATTCGCCTTAAGAAACCCAGTCCAGTAGGAGATGAAACCATAGCAAGCGGAGTGAGATTTATTAAATCCATAACCAGCGAAGCCCGCGATCTTGTCGAAGATGAGGTTGGCATTGCGCTCATCAATGTCGTTCGTTTTCGCGGCTCCTTCCACGAAGATGACGCGCTGCTTCGCCATCTCGGAGGGCTTCTTCTTACCCATCGCACGGCGAAGCAAGTCAGCACCACCAAGGGTATAACCGGCAAGCATCTTTGCGGCATTCTGAACCTGCTCCTGGTAGATCATGACGCCGTAAGTTTCACCACAAATTTCCTCAAGCAACGGGTGCTCATACTTCGGCTGCGAGCGCCCTTCTTTCACCTCGATCATTTGGTCGATATACTGCATTGCTCCAGGACGGTAGAGGGCCAGGAGGTCAATGATGTCCTCGATCCGGTTGATGCCATATTTCCGGCAGGTCTCGACCATGCCGCCGGATTCCAACTGGAAGACTCCCATCGTCTCACCGGCGTTTAGCATCTTGAAGGTGGGCTTGTCCTCCAGGGAGATCTTATAGATGTCGAAGTCCGGAGTGTGAACGTGGATATGATTGATCGCCTCCTGGATGACCGTCATATTTTTCAGACCAAGAAAGTCCATTTTCAGGAGGCCGACGTCTGTGATCGCGCCCATGTCATACTGGGTAACGACCTCTCCTTCATTTCCGAGCGTGAGCGGGACGTGTTCATCCAGCGGGCGATCACCAATCACCACTCCCGCCGCGTGGACGCCGACGTTCCGACTCATGCCTTCAAGCTTCAGCGCGTAGTCCCAAAGTTCCTCGTAACTCGCACTGCTTTCGATGAGCTCACGGAGGTCCGCCTTGTCCTCGTATTCCTTCGCGAGCTTCACGCCAGGTTTCGCCTCGATCATTTTCGAGATACGATCCGCTTCTCCATAACTGATGCCCATCACGCGAGCGACATCACGGATGACGGACTTCGCACCCATGGTGCCGTAGGTGATAATATGGGAAACATTGCGTTTTCCATATTTCTCGCGGACATACTGGATGACCTCGGGACGACGGGTTTGGCAGAAATCAATATCAACGTCTGGAGGCGAGACACGCTCGGGATTGAGGAATCGCTCGAAGAGAAGACCGAAACGCATCGGGCAGATATCGGTAATGCCCATCGTATAGGCCACCAGTGATCCGGCAGCAGAGCCACGACCGGGACCGACGGGGATGTTCTGCTCCTTCGCCCAGTTAATAAAGTCGGCGGTGATCAGGAAGTACGAGGCGAACTTAAGTTGGACGAT
>CALBVA010000208.1 GCA_937969125.1 uncultured Verrucomicrobiales bacterium
AGTCCTGCCTCCGGGGGGAGGAGTCCGGGGAAGAGTTCATTCGGCCACTTCGGGATGCCGTCGAAGATTCGACGAGCCTCCACCGGCCTCGTAGTGAAGGCGGTGTCTTCCTCGCTTTCGTCGATTAGTTCGACGTCGTCGGCGATGAGGTATTTATCCAGTCTCGCCAGCAGGGCGTCTTTTTCCTGGTAAGGTCCCTCGATGATGTAGTCCTCGCCATCCTTGAAGACGGAGACGAATTGCTCCAGGCCACCTTTGGCATTGAGGAGACAGGCTCGCACCACGCGACCGTCTTCAGTGAGGCGGACATCATTGGAAAGCTGCCCGTTCAGGTAGCGCTCGGCATCCGGCCCGGTGGCACGAATGCGCGCGCAGGAGACCTCGACTTCTTCCTCCATATCGAGATCGGTTGATTGGTGTTGGCGGATGGTAGCGGAGAAGTCCTCCGAGGCATCACGCATTTCTGCTTCGAAGAGATGGCTCCAGGTGAGGTGATTGCCATCCGCCGAGACACCCGCCTCATCGGCCAGTTGGATGGCGTAGAGGGTGTCCTTGGCCATATTCTCGGTCGAGAAATGCGGGGTGAAGTTGCCCTCCAGCAGGGTGGGGAGCTTCATGCCCATGACCGGAGCATAGCAGCCATTGAGCTTTGCGGCCTCATGCCAGGTTCGCGGATCGACTCCATGACGCCGGGAGATTTCCAGGGCCTCAGTGAGTGCCTGCACGGCGGAGGCAGAGGCGAGATTAGTGGTCACCTTCACCACGGTGGCGGCGGGAGGCTGGCCGAGGTAGAGGATTTCGCGCGAGGTGATTTCCAGAAGTGGGCGGCATTCCTCCACCAGCTTCGGATCGCCGGCGACGTAGTAAACGAGGTTTCCGCCCGCCGCAGCGTCGCGCGAACCGGTGAAGGGGCAGTCTAGAAAGCCACAGCCGATGGTGCGGCATTGCTCCGCGAGCCAATTCGTGGTCGCCGGGTCAATAGTGGCGTGATTGATGAAGGTCTTCGTCTCGTCCAGCTCGTGGCGAATCATTTCAAAGACCTCCCGCACTGCGATTTCGTCGCGCAGGTAAGAGATGATGACCTCGGCGTCCTTTGTCGCTTCCGCCGGATCGGCAACCGAGTCGGCGCGGTCCTTCGGCGTGCGGTTCCATGTTTTTACCGGATGCTCGGCGGCGGCCAATTGGTCAGCACAACGCGATCCGATGATTCCCAGTCCCAGAAGTAGAGTCACGGCGGGATGGAATTACTTTCGGGCGATTTCCGCCAGCTCTTTGGCGACCTTTGTCACTTCTTTGACCTGCTCGAGGGTAGGGGTCTTGTTCTCCTCCAGGGTCATTGCGCTTCGCAGTCCCTGTAGCAAGGTGCGCATCTTAATAATGTGCGGTCGCCGGCTGATGGAGGGATTGAGCGAGCCAATCGACTCAGAATAATAGTCCGCCACGTCCTCGCGAAAGAGGATCATGCCACGGTCTTCATCGAATTTCTTCTCCACTGCAGATGAGGCGGATTCGAGGGCCTGGAGCCAGCCGCCGAGCGAGATCAGGTGGGAGAGGTCCGGGTCTCGGAGCCCGGCGAGCTCGCGCTCGACGTCCCGCTGGGTCGCGGCGAGGGCTTTTTTGAGAGCAGGGAGGTCCTTGGCCTTCGCGTGGTCCAGCAGCGAGGCGGCGTGTTTTTTGATGCGGTCGCCGGCTCCAAGAGCCTTGGAGTAACGCGAGAGGTGGGAGGCGATCTTTGGCACGTCATCCGGATGTCCGGTCTGCACCGCGATGAATCCATCCGCAATCAGGGTTCCGAGACGTAGGGCAAGGCGTGAGCGATCCAGCGGGAGGCGTTCGTGCTTCGCGAGGTGTTCCGAAGTGTAGGCGAGGGGAGAGATTTTCTGCAGTTCATCGAATACCTTCGCGATGGAGGGCACGGTGTATTCGTTTAGCGCGGTATCGGCGCGGAAGTGTTCGTCATCCAGAAGGTCCTCGGGGATTTCCCTCTTTTCCTCTGCGAATGCTGAGAATATTAAGGTCAGAATGATTCCCGGGAGCAGGAAGTGGCTTGTTTTCATGATGAAATTCTCCCACAGGATGGGGGCGCGTGCGATGGGAATTTTAAAAGTGGAAAATTCGGAGACCGAACCTTGACACAGCTCCCGAAATCCTTAAGTTCCCGCCCCGCCCAACCAGCGGGATCGTCTTATGGCCAATAACAAGTCTGCAGAAAAACGCGTGCGTCAGATCGAAGTTCGCACCGAGAGAAACCGTGCCGCGAAAAGCCGCATCAAGACCCTTCAAAAGAAGGCTCTCGCTGCTGCCGGTGAGGGAAATAATGAGGAAGCACGTAAGGTCTTCTCCGAGTTTACCGCCGCTGTCGATAAGGCCACGAAGAAGAACATCTTCCAGGCTAACAAGGCCGCCAACATGAAGAGCCGCACTAACAAGGCCATCAAGCCTGCTTAATCGGCTTTTCTCCAAAAACTTTTTACGGCCAAGGGGAAACCTCCTCTTGGCTCTTTCTCTGTAAGGAGATAAATTACCCCTGCCATGGCAGATGCTACTCAAAAAGACCGCCTCGCCAAGGCGCGTGAAATCGCTAATAACCCCGTCGCTTACAAAGTGTGCGAGGGCTGCGATTCCATCGTCACCGCCGAGGTGGTGATCTGCCCGAACTGCCACGGATACCGCTTTGATGGCGATCCGGAGCGCGTCGTCGATCAAGCGGTCGAGCTGGGCACCCGCGAGCAGCGCAGTGTCACTGCCGAAGACCTCGGCTAGACGTGGCGGTGCTTTTCACGCGCCCAGCCAAAGAGATCACAAGGCCGGGTGATCATTGCCAAGAAGGCCTGCCGCAGTTGTGGCGAAGAAGGCCTCACTCGCATTGACAGGCCCGCGCTCATAGGTATTTTCCGCCTCCGAATTTAACCACTTTATTACTATGAGCGAACCACAAACCCAGTCCTTCCAGGCGGAAGTCCGGCAGCTTCTCGATATCGTCATCCACTCCCTCTACACGGATAAGGAAGTCTTCGTCCGGGAACTCATTTCCAATGCCTCTGACTCTTTGGAGAAGCTCCGTCTGAAGCAGCTCACTGAAAACTCTGTCTATCAGGGCGATCTCGATCTTGAGATCTCCATCACCACGGACGAGGAGGCTGGTACCATTACCTTCGCCGACCACGGCATCGGGATGACCCGCGAGGAGCTGGACCAGAACCTCGGTACCATCGCCCGTTCCGGCTCGAAGGAATTCCTCGAAGCTCTGAAGGAAAAAGGAGATGCCAATGCCTCCGTCATCGGCCAGTTCGGCGTGGGCTTTTACTCGGCGTTCATGGCCGCCGAAAAGGTGGAGGTTTACACCCACTCCTGGGATGAATCCGCGCCTTCCCTGAAGTGGGAGAGCGATGGTCAGAGCGGTTACACCGTGACCGAAATCGAGGAAGACGAAAAGCGCGGCTGCCGCATCGTGGTGCACTTGAAGGAGGACTCGAAGGACTTCGCTCAGAATACCAATCTCAAGGGAATCATTGACCGCTACTCCCGCTTCGTTTCCTTCCCGCTCATTCTAAACGGCGAGCGCGTCAATACCGTTGAGGCGATTTGGCTGAAGTCGAAGAATGACATCAGCGAGGAGGAGTATGAGGAATTCTACCAATATTGTGCGCACGCTGCGGACAAGCCCCGCCACACCTTGCACTTCAGCACGGACGCGCCGATTAATATCAATGCGCTCCTCTTCTCGCCGGATGAGAACCACGAGCGCTTCGGCTTCGGTCAGATGAAGGCCGGGGTTTCGCTTTACTGTCGTAAGGTCCTCATTGACTCCGAGCCGCAAGGCCTCCTTCCGGAGTGGCTTCGCTTCCTTCGCGGAGTCGTTGATTCCGAAGATCTCCCGCTCAATATCTCCCGCGAGTCCATGCAGGACAGTGCTCTCGTGAAGAAGCTGAACTCGCTCCTCACCAAGCGCTTCATCAAACATCTTACCCGCCAAGCCAAGTCCGAGCCGGAGCAGTATCAGGAATTCTTCGATCGCTTTGGCCGCTTCTTAAAAGAGGGAATCGCCACCGCGTTTGATCATCATGAATCACTCGCCGGCCTGCTGCGCTTTGAGTCCAGCATGACTGAGGAGGGCAAGAAAACCTCACTCGATGAGTATCTCACCCGCGCTAAGGAAGAGCAGGACTCCATCTATTACCTCGTCGGCGTGAACCGCAAGGCCATGGAGGACGGACCTTACCTTGAGGCCTTCCAAAAGCGGGGAATGGAAGTCATTTTCTTCACCGACGGGATGGATGACTACATCATGGAGACTCTCCGTGAATATAAGGGCAAGAAACTCGTTTCCGCCGACCGCGCTGAAATCGAGATGGATGACCTCCCCGATGAGCAGGCCAAGCTTTCCGAAGAAGAGGGCAAGGAACTCATTGAATGGCTAGGCAAAACCCTCGGCGACAAGGTCGATAAGGTGGAGCTGGGCAAGCGTCTCGTCTCCCACCCCGTGGTGGCTCTAACTCCGCAGGATGCTCCGAGTGGTCAGATGCGCGCCATGATGGAGGCGATGGGGGAGAATGCTCCGGAAATGAAAGCCCGCCTTGAGTTTAATCCCGGCCATGAATTGGTCGCGAAGCTCAACGCCCTTCGCAGTGAAAATGAGGAAGTGGCCGCGCAGGTCGCGAATCAACTCGCCGACAATGCCCTCCTCGCCGCTGGACTGGTCAAGAACCCCGCCGGCATCGTGGCGGGCATGAACCAGCTCCTCGGCTCGCTGATGAAGTAGCGGATTACGGACAATCGCACCTCTCAACCAAATCCCGGATCCGTGAAGGCGGACCGGGATTTTTTGCGGACACGGCAGGTGTTCAAGGTTGGTGAAATTGAGGCAATCCTAAGCTTGTTTTGATCGTTGAATTGAACAGAATTCCGAATCCTCAAATACTGAAGAGGGTTAAGCAGCAACACAAAGATTAATGAATCAGCAGATTTCAGAAAAAGACAGAAGCCTCATTTTTTGGGCGAGTTTCATCTCCCTCCTCGCCGCCGGTGTGGGCTTTGCTTACCGGGTCATGGTTCTCGGTGACTGGGGTAAGGAGT
>CALBVA010000209.1 GCA_937969125.1 uncultured Verrucomicrobiales bacterium
GTGCTGAGGCGCCAGTTATCGAGTTGGGCATCGGGGAAGAATTCCTGAAGGGCATCGAGCCGGTCTTCGGGAGACTGGAGGCATTGCTCAATGAGATACCGGGTGAGGCCCATATTCTTCACGCCGACGGCCAGCATGGGGGCGAGATTGGAGAGGCTGACCGAGCCTGAGAGATCGAAGAGAGAACCGGTCTTAAGGAACTTCGGTGAGAAGCCGGCGAAGGGGCCGAAGAGGAGAGAGCGCTTCCCATCGATGACGCGGGTATCGAGATGGGGCACGGACATAGGTGGCGCGCCGACGGCGGCTTTGCCATAGACTTTCGCCTGGTGGCGGTCGACGACTTTGGGGTTGTCACAAACGAGGAATTGCCCGCTGACGGGAAAGCCGCCGTAGCCTTTTCCTTCCGGGATTTTTGATTTCTGAAGGAGTGGGAGGGAGGCTCCACCGGCACCGACGAAGACGAAGGGGGTATCGATGGTGCGGTTGATTTTAAGACCGAGGTTTCGCACTTCGACACGCCAGCGACCGTCTTTCCGGCGGTCGAGGTCCTTAACGATGTGGTGGGTGGCGAGGCGGATGCCGTCCTGCGCATCGAGGTATTCAACGAGGGTTTCGGTGAGGGAGCCGAAGTTGACATCAGTGCCGGTGGCGACCCGGGTGGCGGCGACGACATCGCCGGGGTGGCGACCTTCAAGGAGGAGTGGTGCCCATTCACGAATGACTTCCGGGTCGTCGGAGAATTCCATTTCCTGGAAGAAATGGTGCCGCTTCATGGTGTCGAAGCGAGCTTTGAGGAAGTGGCGGTTTTCTTCCCCCCAGACGAAGCTCATGTGAGGGACAGGCTGGATGAATTGCTCCGGCTTCGGGAGAATGCCCTGCGTGACGAGGTAGCTCCAGAATTGCTTCGATTGCTCGAAGGCTTCATTGATCTCAAGGGCTTTTGAGATGTTGACGGAGCCGTCGGGGAGCTCCTTGGTATAGTTTAGCTCGCAGAGGGCGGCGTGTCCGGTGCCGGCGTTATTCCAGGGGTTCGATGATTCCTTCGCAACCTCGGCGAGAGCTTCCACGATTTGGATTTTCAGGGTCGGATCAAGCTGGTGCAGGAGGACACCGAGGGTGGCGCTCATGATGCCACCTCCGATGAGGACGACATCGGCCTGGGCCATGGTAGCGACGCGGTCTGGCTGGTCGGACATGGCGGGTTGTTCAGGCACGGCGGTCAATCTGTCAACCATGGGCTGACAGATTGGAGGCATGACGGATATGATGCTTACTTGGCCTTCGGCTGGATGGCGTAGACGCGGAGATCGACGCCGAGGTCCGAGCTATTAGCTTGGGCATTGTGCAAGCTCATGGAGAGGGTGACGGGTTGATCGGCGGGAAGGTTAAGTCCCCGGATGAGAGCATACTGGAGGGTGCGCTCGGTATTGCCGTTATTCGGAAATCTTGCGGTCTTGGCGAGAGTCTTCCAGCTATGGGGGTCTTTGTCGGCGGCCACGTTGATGCGGGCGACTTCTTTTCCGTCGAGGTAAATGATGGCCCCATCGTCAAAGATTCCTTCTATGCCCAGATCGGTGATTTTCATGGGTGGAGTGAATTTTTTACGAAGATACATGGTGTAGCGACGGCCTGATTCCGGGAGGTAGTCTTTTTTTCCTCCAGCGTTGGTTCGAATTTTCCCGGAGGCGATTCCGCCGTATCCGATGGGCATCTTGCCGGATTTCCGGAAGGCCGGGCCATCGTATTTTTCGGGATTGTGCCAAGTGGTATCGAAGTCCTTGTCCAGAGTCTCCGGATCGAATGGCAAGCCGTCCCGGGTGGTGGCGAGGAGGTAGTCCCACTTGGAGCCGGCTTTGATCAGTTCGAGTTCGGGCTCGAGGGGATTGGGTGAGGTCTTGATCCTGATGTCAAAGGTATCGAGAACACGGTTTTCGCTATCAATCGCGAAGAAATAGGTCTCTCCGGCTTTGGCCTCGAATTCGACCCGCGCGGCGTTGGTAAAGGGTTCACTACGGCGGCGGCTGAAGGCCGGGTAGGCGAAATCATTGTATCTTTGAACAAGCTTCAGATCACGGACGGACTCTCCGGTGTAGATGGCGAGGATGATTCCGACTCTGTCCGAATTCGAAGAGACCTGAACGCGACCGCTGGATTTTGGGGTCCAGGAATACCAAACGGACCCAAATCCGGATTTGCCGGCGTGCCTCGGTTCACCTTCCTGACGAGTAGCCAGAGAATCACGGGTGTTCGTTGCCAGAGTGCCTCTGATGTAGACGGGAACCTTGGAGGAGAGAGCAACGGCTTTGGAGAAATGATCATTCTCGATGGCCTGCCCGTAAACAGGGGTCATCGATAGGATCCCAACGATGAGGGGGAGTATGGATTTCACGTTAATTTTGGGGTGGAGGAAGAAAGTATAGGGGAAATTTTTATAATCCAAGTCAAAAGGCATCTTTGTCTGGGGCACATTCAGAACTAACTCACTTTAAGTTGTGGTGATCTGTCGAGCGAACCGATTTGGGTAATCAGCAAATTGGGCTCTATCAGGCAGTCAACCTTTGAAAGTGAGATTCTCAATTTTCAAAAAACCTTTAAGTATAGGCCTTCCAAAGTGAGTTAGCCTTGGGGAATCTCTATTGAAATTCCTTCTACAGCTCGACTCCGACTTCAAAAATGGCCAGACCGAACGGTTCAGTGAGGCCATGAAGCTCCAGTTTAGCGAGAAGTCTGTTTGTCTCGCCCCAATCAGCGAGGAGTCGATGACTCGAAACCTGCAAAAGAATCTGACCAGGGTTGCCGCAAACCCAAAACTCATCGTCCCCTGGACTGCGGATCAGCTTTCCCTCCGTCTCTGTGCCAATGGACGTTTAATCCAGGCCATTCGCCAGGATTGGCGCCCCGTTTTCCTAACCGAATTTGACGCTGATGACTGGGCTTTCGAACTCCACACCTTCTTCGCTCGCATCGATGGGAAGTGGCACATCCTTCGCTGATCCGCTACGGTCACTCCACCGTGATCGACCTTGTTCTGAATGAAGACATCCACCAGCGGGTCATCGTGGAGATGATCCCGCGGGCGGAGCGTTTTCTCTGGATTGTCACTGCGGATTTGAAGGACCTCCACGTCCGGAAAGGGCGCAGGTTTGTCCCGCTGTTAGAGATTCTCTCTGACCTCGTCAATGAGGGGGTGGCCGTCCGTCTCTTTCATGCGAAGGAACCGGGTCCGCGATTTCGGGAAGACTTTGACCGCTATCCGGCACTCATTGAGAGTGACCTCTTCGAGCGAATCCTCTGCCCGCGCATTCACACCAAAGCCATCATCGTGGATGGGAAGGAGGCTTTCATTGGCTCAGCGAATCTCACCGGTGCCGGGGTCGGGGCGAAGAGCCCACTGCGCCGGAACTTCGAGGCCGGCTTTGTGACTGATGAACAGAAGCACCTCGCACCGCTCATCGAATGGGTGGACCAGCTATACCTCGGCGACTTCTGCATGAAGTGCCAGAGGAGAAGCAGCTGCCCGGATCCCATCGCTTGACCCGCGCCCTTCGCCCAGAATCCAATCCGTCGGGATCTCGTTGGCACAGGGGACAATGAGGTCCGGTTGATAGGCATAGCTTTTGAGATCCTCCTCGGTGGTGTGACCGCTGAGCACCAGGACAGTCCGGTAGCCGAGCTGAACCCCACCGAGGATATCGGTATACATGGTATCGCCCACCATCACGACCTCGTCAGTGGCCAGGCCCATTTCCTTTCGCGCCATTCGCATCATCACCGGGCTTGGCTTCCCCACGCTAAAAGCTTCCACCCCGGTAGCTTTCTCGATCATGGCGACAATCGCTCCACAGCCGGGACGAAGCCCCTGATCGGTGGGGCAGGTCGTGTCCATGTTCGTCGCGATTAACTTTGCCCCTTTCTCCACCAAGCGCACCGCCTTCTCGATCATCTCGAAGGTGAAGGTGCGGCCCTCCCCTACCACCACGTAATCCGGATCAGAGTCCACCACGCTGTAGCCATTCACATGGAGAGCATTCGCCAGGCCGTTTTCGCCGAGGACGAAGGCGGTCCCGCAAGGACGCTGCCCGGCGAGAAAACGCGCGGTAGCCATCGCACAGGTGAAGACCTGATGGTCATCGGCGGGCAGGCCCAGCCGCCGTAATTTCGCCACGATGTCCCGTCGCGCCCGCTGACTGTTATTCGTGAGGAAGAGGTAAGGTAGAGAGAGGGCCCGCAACCTTTCCAGGAAGGTAATGGTCCCTTCGATGAGTTGATCGCCACGATAAATCACACCGTCCATGTCTAAAAGAAATCCGACTTGTTTCATGGCTGACCATGTAAGCGGCAAGCGTGCCACCACCCACGGTCTCACCATGCGTTTGTCTCATTGAAAGCGGGAATCACATTGCGCCGCCGTATCATCGTCACTTTGCGAGAACGAAAGAGATGCCCAGAGACGCCGGGCCGGGATCACCCTCCCGGAAATTATATTGGGTGCCACCGCTACGCGGACCGGCCGCAAACCACCGTAGGTTTTTTAGCTCTTCTCCCTCCCAGGTAGCTTCACCGATCAGGGTGGGATTGTAAGCATGGGTGGCATCGCGCAGTTGAAAAGTGCCACGATATTCCGCTGTGACCCGTTCGCCCTCTTTTCCGGTGAGCCGGGCTTCCAGCTTGCCGGCAATGAGAGCCTCGTCTTTCCAGGCCGGGCTCTGGCCATAAACGATGTCCTTCAATGAGGTCACTGCGATCTTGCGAACGGTCTTCTCAGGCAACACCACCCAGCTCTTCGTGGCCGGACGTAGCTCCGTGATCTCGGAGCGGGAGAGCTTGAGCCAATTCTGATTCCACGATTTTCCGATGGCGCGTCCCTTCTGATCGGCCTTCTGATTCTCTCTTGGGAGGTCACGATAGTGAACCGCGATCAGGACCTTCTCAGCCCCTTCCTCTTTATGAAAGTTCTGGAAGGCGGCCCTCTTCGGCACCGCGAGAGGTGTGAGCTTTTTTTCCGCGACCAGTTTGCGCCAGGTTTCCAGCGATTGCTGTAGCATCTTTGCCACCTGATCACGTTGCACCCCGACGAAGAGCGCACCGAGATACGTCCCATCCGGCATCATGCAATACACCCCCTGCTTGGTCTTGCTACCCCGGGTGTTCCATTGACCGGCCGGTACCTGCGGCCCATAGATATCGGTAAAGAGAATCTTCGCGGGGTCATTGCGGAGATGATTGATCAACCACTCATTCCTCGGAAAGAGGACATCGACCTCGTGGGTACAGGATACGAACTCGGCGGCGAGTTTCTGAATCTCCGGGTCTGACCAGACCTGGCGACGTTGCGTCAGGCCATTATTTCAAGTCTCCCCGCAGGGATTTCCATTCATCGTCCACAGGAGCACCGGGCGGTGAAGTTTCTTCGCCTCATCCACCGCCGTGAGTAGTCCATCACGCCAGCCGATCTTCTGCCAGGCGTCCTCGCCGACCGATGGCCGCACCACTTTAATACCTTCAGAAAGGGAACGCCCCCCAACTTCCGGTTCCGCATTGGCCCCGCCGAATAGAAGGGTGGAGAAGCATAGCAGTTGTCGGAACTTCATCCCCCTTTCATGCCACAGGCGAAACCGATTGGCAAACTCACCCCATTTCCAGCCAATGGATCCTGTGTTGAAACACTATCTGTCCCTTTGAAATCGCGAACCGCAATCGGGTTCTCCTTTGTGAGGCAACACGCGATCGACGAAAATCTCAAAAATTTCCGCGCCACCTGGAGAATATCGTTATATAATGAAGCGAAGGGAGCATTCTCATGACACCGCTCCCACACATATCATCCTTTTATCCTCCTAAATCCCCGTGCACCACACATCTCCTCTCCTCCTCTTCTTCGCTCTCGCCCTCCCCCTTAGCTCCAGCGGCGCACCCCTCGCCATCCTCGAGGCCGAAGCGGGAAATCTCGACGCGAACTCGAATTTCGCCGCCCCGATAACCGATTTTTCTGCCACCAGCTTTGCCTATACCGAGACCACAGCAGACGCTGCAGGCAACTCGCCCACAAGTGCCGATGACGTCAGTCGCTACAATGTCGATCTCGATGCTGGCACCTACGACCTCTACGCCCGCATCTTCGTCGGCACCGGTGCCGCCGAAGTCGTTAGCTTTTTCATCGGCAGCGTCTTTGGCGCGCGCACTCCAGGCGCCGACG
>CALBVA010000210.1 GCA_937969125.1 uncultured Verrucomicrobiales bacterium
TCGCGATGGACCACGCCGCGCTGGTGGGAGTAGTCCAACGCATCACAAACCTCCCCGACTACCCGGAGCACGTGTTCCAGGGTGAATTTTTCAGATTTTAGTCGTTCCGCGAGATCGGCTCCCGGGACGTATTCCATGACGAAGTAGAAATATCCTTCACGCTCACCGAAGTCGAAGAGGCGCACGATGTTCGGGTGATCCAATCGCGCGAGGGTGGCGGCTTCCCGGCGGAAACGCTCCTGGAATTCCTGGTCACCGGCCGTTTCCGGAGGGAGAATCTTGATAGCGACGTCCCGTTCCAGATCGGTTTGGTGGGCGAGATAAACTGCTCCCATTCCGCCGCGTCCGATTAATGAACTAAACTCAAATTCCGGAAAAATGAGTCCGATATCCTCCGCGGCAGGTGGGATGAAATCAGCGAGCCGGGAGCGGTCGGTGGGTGGAGTGGTAAAGGCGGCCCGACTCCCGAGAAGGCACGCAGGGCAGAGCTTCGCGGAGAGGCCTGCGACCAAAGGTGCAAAGCAGTTCACACACTGCGACGGATCGCTGGAGTGACTGGTTTTTGATGTGACTTCTGACATGCCCTGTTCTGACTACTAGGGAAGTGATGAGGAATCGTTACCGGACCGCCTTGAAAAGGAAGTCGATCTCCTCTGCGATTTCAGAATCGTCCTCCACTGTTTCCGCGATCTGAGCACGGAGCTCGGCGGCGTAGCGTTGGCGCATGCGGAAGACCGCCACGCGCACCGAGTTGACAGTCATACTCAGTATTTCGGCAGCCTCGCGATAGCTCTCGCCCTTGACGTTCGAGGCCAGGAAGGGATGCAGTTCCTCGAAGAGGGCGAGCTTGCCCGTGGACTCATAGTGACCGCGCAGCGAGGTGAGCACGCGGTCCAGCACGGTGAGAGCCCAGCGTCGCTCGAAGATCCGGTCCGGTGAGGAATCATCGGCCGGTTCCATTGCGTAGCGTTCCTCGGCGAGCTGACCATCGATGGAGATGGGGGCAATGCCGCCGCCTCGTTTTTGTGCGCGGGCCTTGTCCCACTCATCGGAGAGGAAGTTCTTCAAGGCTCCCAGCAAAAACGAGCGGAGCTTTCCTCGCTCCGAGCGCGCGCTCGCCAAAGTGTCTTTCTCGATGATTTTCGTAAAGAAGGCCTGGGTGAGGTCCTCGGCATCTTCGGCCGATTTTCCCTTTCGGCGGATGTAGGTGTAGAGCGGGAACCAATAAACTTCACAGAGGTGGGCGAGCGCGGCTTCGGCGGCGGAGTCCTGCCCGCGCGCGGTCAGTACTATGCTCCAGCGCGTCACGGGGAACTGGGGGTCACCTGATTGCATTGCAAAGGATGATGATGTTTTTCCGTCATGAAAGGGAGATCAAAAGTGCCGGGAGAGGATTCAGATTGGACAAGACGGGAATCGATGTGAATCTGGCCACGCGATGATCGATATGTTGGTGCGGCTGTATGACCTGCCGGAAAGTGCGGACCTTTATGCGAAGGTCGAGGAAGCGGAAGTCATTCTCAGAAGACCCGGAGCCTACGAAAAGCACCTGGTGGCAAACTTCATTCGCGAGCATTTTTCGCCGAAGTGGGTGAGCGAATTTGAGGTCGCCTGCTCGCGCCAACCGATCTCCTGTTTCATCGCCACGAAGGACAAGGAGGTGCTCGGCTTTGCCTGTTACGAAACCACCGGAAAGGGTTACTTTGGCCCGACGGGTGTCTCGGAGGCCGCTCGTGGGATGGGGCTGGGTAAGGCGCTCCTCTTTAAAGCTCTCGAAGCGCAAAGGGAGGCTGGATACGCCTATGCCTTCATCGGCGGAGTGGGGCCAAAGGAATTTTACGCGAAGGCGGTGGGGGCGATTGAAATCCCGGGAAGCGATCCTGGAGTCTACATCGACATCCTGCCCGAACCCTCGAACTAATCGTGACCGGACAGGACCCAAAATTCGTCAAAGGAGCCTTCGCGAAAATTGCGGATCGCTATGTGCTCACAAACCATGTCCTCAGCATGGGGACCGATATTTTATGGCGGAAAAAAGTCGGGCGCATGGTGCGTGATTGGAAGCCCTCCCGCATCCTGGACGTCGCGACCGGCACCGGAGATCTCGCGCTGGAGATGCAGAAGAAATGTCCGGACGCGAAGGTTCTGGGAACGGATTTCTGCCCGGAGATGCTCGCTCACGCGACGAAAGGTGGCGTGATGGAAACGGAGGTCGCGGACGCTATGAATCTCCGGTTTGAGGACGGCGAGTTCGATGTCGTCACGGTGGCTTTTGGACTCCGGAATATGGAGAACTGGCAGGAGGCTCTGACCGAGATGGCGCGTGTCATCAAGCCGGGCGGACACCTCCTGGTGCTGGACTTTTCGCTCCCGCGTGGCGTGCTGAAAAAGCCCTACGGATTTTACCTGAATAAGGTGCTCCCGAAGATCGCCGGACTGCTCACGGGACAGCGAGAGGCTTATCAATATCTCGCCGGATCAATCGGAGAATTTCCGAGCGGCGAGAAGATGCTCGGACTCTTCGAGAAGGCGGGATTGACCAACTGCCAATGGATCCCGCTGAGCGGAGGAATCGCCTCAATCTATACCGGCGAAGCCTTGCGGAAGTGAATTCGCAGACTAGGCTCGCGGCCATGGAAATCACGCGTGCAGCGAACCAGTGGGTGTGCGATCTCGTCGCATACGAACCGGGGAAACCAATCGAGGAAACCGCCCGTGAGCTGGGCCTGGAACCGGGCGATATTATTAAGCTCGCCAGCAATGAGAATCCGCTCGGGCCCTCGCCAAAAGCCAAAGAGGCGATGGCTGCCGAGATCGAGCGCGCCCATCTCTACCCCGATGGCGGTGGCTACGCACTGCGGTCCGCCCTAGCGGAAAAGTATGAGGTGAAATTCGAAAACGTGGTGCTGGGAAATGGCTCGAATGAAATCATCGAGCTGCTCTGCCATTCATTTATGAAGCCGGGTGCCGCGCTCATTGCCGCGGAGCACGCCTTCGTCGTTTATAAGCTCATGGCGACTCTTTTCGGTGCCGATTATATCGAGGTCCCCGATCCAGGCTTCGTGCATGATCTCGATGCCATGGCAAAGGCGATCACGCCGGAGACGCGGCTGGTTTTCATTGCAAATCCAAATAATCCGACTGGCACGCTGGTGGGGCAGAAGGAGATTGATCGTTTCGTCGAAGCTCTGCCAGAGCACGTCGTTGCTGTTTTCGATGAAGCCTATTATGAATTTCTCCCTGATCCGCCGGACACCTTAAAGCATGTGAGGGCTGGAAAAAATGTCGTCGTTATGCGCACCTTTTCGAAGGCGCAGGGACTCTCGGCGCTGCGGATTGGGTACGGGATTACCACTGCTGCGATTACCGGATTGCTCAATCGCGCCCGCCAACCTTTCAATGCGAACGCGATGGCTCAAGCTGCGGCCCTTGCCTCGATTCAGGATGAGGAGCACATTGCCGAGACCGTCGCGAACAATGCCGAGGGCATCCGCTTCTTTCAGCAGGCCTTTGAGGATCGCGGCTGGGAATACGTTCCCAGCTTTGCAAACTTCGTGCTCGTGAATGTGAAGGACGGTGACCGCGTCTTCGGGGGACTGTTGAAAAAGGGAATCATTGTCCGAGCCATGCGCGGTTACAAACTGCCGGAGTGGGTGCGGATTTCTGTCGGCACACCGGAGCAAAATCAACGCTGCCTGGAAGAGCTGGACGGGTTGCTGGCTGACTAATCAATATGGAAAGCACTATCGTCGCCATTGCCACTCCTGTCGGGACGGGTGCGGTTTCCATGATCCGTCTTTCCGGTCCGCAGGCGCACGAGATCGCCCGGATCGCTCTTGGTGGAAAATCTCTCCCACAACCGCGGCGGGTTGCTCTCAGGAAGATTCGAGATGCCGACGGCGTGGTTATCGATGAAGGAGTGGTCGTGGTATTCAAAGGCCCCGCCAGTTACACCGGCGAGGATGTCGTCGAGTTCACCGGGCACGGCGGCGTGGTGGTGACGCGAAAGGTTTTGGAACGATTCATCGAGATCGGGGCGACTCCCGCTGAGCCAGGTGGCTTTACCCAGCGGGCATTCTTGAACGGGCGCATGGATCTGACACAGGCGGAAGCCGTGATGGATCTGATCTCGGCGCAGACCTCGCTCGCCTTGCGATCGGCGACTGAGCAATTGGAGGGGCGGCTTGGGAAAAGCTGCGAGGAAATCCGCGCCAGTCTGCTCGGCTCGACCGCTCATCTGGAGGCCTACATTGACTTTCCTGAGGAGGACATCGATCCAGCAGTGGGGGAGTCATTGAAAAATTCACTGATCGCACAGAAGGAAAAGATTAATGACCTGCTCGCGACGGCTGATCAGGGGCGCATTCTCCGCGAGGGCGTGCGCACTGTGATTTATGGAAAGCCGAATGTCGGGAAATCCAGCCTGCTCAATAAGCTCCTGGGCTATCAGCGGGCCATCGTGAACTCGCGTGAAGGCACTACTCGCGACACCATCGAGGAGGTTGTAAATCTGCGTGGCATTCCTCTGCGTCTCATCGACACCGCAGGCGTGCGGGAGTCGGAGGATGAGATCGAGCAGGAAGGGATCGCGATGACTCACGGACAAGTGGCGCGGGCGGACCTGGTCATTGAGATGCAGGATCTCAGCCGACCTTATGAGGAGCCATTGTTGGAGGTTCCGGACGGAGCGAAGCACCTGCGGATCTACAACAAAGTCGATGAACTCCATCCGAGCTGGGAGGGGAAGACCGGGTTGCGCATTTCTTGCGAAACGGGAGAGGGGTTCCCAGAGTTGGAGAATGAGATCTCCGGAATTCTCTCGCTCGACGAATCCAGCTGGGGGGTGCACTCCGTGGCGGTCAATGCGCGCCATCAAGCCTGTCTTGTGCGGGCGAAGGCGGGATTGGAAGCGGCGGTGAATTCGATGCTCGCGGACGAGGAGCCGGAGTTCACCGCGTTGAGCTTGCGCGAAGCCATGGCCGCCATCGGCGAAATCGCGGGAGTGGTCGATACCGAGGAGATTTTAGGAGAGATTTTCGGGAACTTCTGTATTGGTAAGTGAGAATGAAAACACGCGGCATCAGAGTGGAATACATGCTCCTCGCCGGGGCAGGGGTGGCTTATGTCTTCGGTCGATTTATCGCACCGCGTTATGAGGCGATGCTCAGTGCCGCGAGTGATTTCGAGGAGGTGACGCCGATCTCGACTTTCTCGCTCTGGACTGCCGGAGTCCTCATTGTCGCCCTGTTTGCGAGGCTGTTTTATCGATGGAAGAAGCGTAGCTCATGAGTGGAAACATTGTCATCCTGACCGGTGCAGGGATCTCGGCGGAGTCCGGCATCCCGACCTTTCGCGCCGCCGATGGTTTGTGGGAAGGTCACCGTGTAGAGGACGTCGCCACCCCGGAGGCCTACGAACGACAGCCCGAGGTCGTGCAGAAATTTTACAATGAGCGCCGCCGATACCTGCTCAATGGTATCGAGGCAAATGAGGGTCACCGTGCCCTTGCCAGATTAGAAGCTGAGTATCCCAGCGAGGTTCTCCTTGTGACTCAGAATATCGATAACCTGCACGAAAAGGGAGGCTCCCAAAAGGTGCTCCACATGCACGGTGAACTCTTAAAAGGGCGCTGTTTGGCCTGCGGCGAAGAGTGTGAAGTAGTGGGAGATCTTGGTCCTGACAGTCAATGCAGTCTGTGCGAGGAACGTGGGAAAATTCGTCCCGCTATCGTGTGGTTTGGCGAAATGCCTGACCACATGCCACAGATCGAGAAGGCTTTAATGGAAGCAGACCTTTTCCTCTCAGTGGGTACTTCCGGCCAGGTCTATCCAGCGGCTGGCTTTGTCGAGATTGCACGGGTTGCGGGCGCTGAAACCATTGAGGTTAATCTCGATGAGACAATTGGAAGCAGTCGCTTCGCACGAACGGTGCGTGGTAAGGCTGGTGAGACGCTTCCTGGGTTGGTCGAGGAGCTTTTGAACAGACCTTGAAAAGGCTCGGCAGGACTTTTTATCCCGTTGTGACTTCGAGAAGTGCTTCTCAAAAGATCTCTTAGGTATCCCGGGATGGGGATCGATTTTTTGTGAGATCGAGAGGCGCGTATAGGGAGTCCTGAGGATCGTATTTTCAAAATCAAAAAATTTAAGTCGCGAAGCCTTCGGGAATCGCCCTTGATCCCCGGCAGAAACCAGCGACCCTTTCTTTCGAAACATGATAAAGAGACTCTCCCTCATCTTGATCGCCTGCGCTTCTGGAATCCTAGGTGCACAGGAAAATGAGAACCCCGATCCATCAGTTGCCTGGCGCGAGACTCTCGGATCAGAAAGTTTCGCTGTTCGTAGTGCTGCGATGAAAGAGGTCTGGGCAGCTGGCACTGAGGGATTGCCCTTTTTGGAGGAACTCATTGCCGGAGATGATCCGGAGCTTTCGGCCCGCGCGCTCACCATTGCCCGAAAAGTCCGCACTGGAATCACCCCGGAGACCCCGCAGGATGTAGCAGGATTGGTGGAATCATATTTCTCGTCGAATGCTGGCGAGAAGATCAACTTGATCGAGACTCTCAAGCAAAAGAAGCAGTTTGAAATCATCCTTAGTCTCAGAAACCTTGAGAAGATCGATGTTGTCCGCGATACCATCAATCGAACCATCAAGGAGGTGATGCCCCGGTTGATTCGTGAACACTTGATTACCGATCAGCCGGACGATGCCCTCCGGCTCCTCCTGGACTTCGGGGCTGACTTCTCTTCCCAGATTCAATACGCGAATCTGCTCGATACCCTCGGTCGGCTTGAGGACAAAATTAAAACTCTCCGGGAGTCAGAATCGGAGGATGATCAAGCTCTCTACCTCGTATGTCTCCGCGTGAAAGGTGACGCCGGCCTCCTCCTCTCCGAGGCCACCCGCCTGGGTGATACCGAGGCTGCTGCTGTCGCTGCTCTGACCCTTGGTGATCATCTCCCATATCTCCGGTTTCTAACTTCGCAGGATGATGTGAAGCTTGTTGATAGACACTATCTCGACTGGAGCCTGGCACGCGCACAAGGGGATCGGGCGAAGATGACTGAAGTTCAAAATGCCCTCATCCATCTCGCTTCCGTTAAGAGTCCTAATCGCGAGGGTGCTCGCCGGAATCTTCATCGGATGGGATATGGACCTAAAATCCTGCAGCTGATCGATGAAGATGAGCACTACGTTCGCTATGAGTATCAAGCTGGATTGGAGAACTATCCCGCCCTTCTTCCGGCACTCGGATTCAGGGAAGGTCAGTCATTGGATCAATGGCTAACAGACTTGAAGAAGCAGGCCGAGAGGGAGCATGAGAATGAAGCCCCGGACCGGGCTCTCCAATCCCTCATGTTTGCCACCAGCTTTTACGAGGCACGCGGCTTGGATGAAGAAGCTGCAAAATGCCTTTTTCTTGTCTTCGATCTCATTCGAGGTCGTGAAAACCAACGGACCAGCTACTGGCTCTATCAGGCCTATAATCGTCCAATCGCCGCTTACAAGGCGACTATGAAGGCTTTCGCTCGCGAAATCATTGAGTTTGATTACACTCTCACCGCTGGTCTTGAGGGTCTCTACAGCAGAGCCGAGGAACAGGAGTGGTTGGGGCTTCAGCTTCGGGAATTCTACCCGAAGATGAAGCTCGATCAGCTTCTGTTACTTTCCGCCTCTTTTTCGCTCCGGCACCCGCTGGTGGATCTCGAACTCTTCGATGAGGCCCAGGCGAAGATGCGCGACTACGTCAATAATAGCGACCACCAGGAACGAGATCTCAACCGTCTCCTTCTCTTCGCCAACTATCGAGATTGGGAGGATGACATCCTCTTCCTGCAGTCTGAGCTTTCCCGGATCGGAGCACCGGCCCGCCCTTATGACCTCGCTATTACGGCCACGATGCGAGACCTGTATCTGGAGGCAGGGAGTCATTTCCAGAAAGTCGAGATATCGGATGAAGAGGGCATGGCCTTCCTGTTTTACGAGAAAGCCCTCGCCTTAAAAAAAGCTGAGCTACCCGAAGCAAAAGGATTTTTTCAGAAGGCCCGTCTTTTCAGCGACGGCACTGCAGCCACCCTATCGAAGTTTGCCAGCTACCATGGCCGTTACGGAGATGATGAACAGATCTATGAACTTCTGAGGAAAGCGCTCCTGCGTTCGCGCATTAACTTCTCTATTAGCTCCTTCTCCACCGGTGATGTCGTAGTCAGGGAGCTTGCCGAGGTCTCCCACCGTCTCGCGAAGTGGCAGGAGGCGCGTGCCTTCGGCGAAGTCGTCGCGTGGACCAACAACAGCAGCTGGTCCCTCTTGGCCGTCCGCTCCCGCTTTCACATCCTCCTCGCAGAGGGCGCACACGCTGCTGAAAAGGGCGACCTTCTCGCTGCTGCCAAAATCTTCACTCGCGCTCATTCTCTGTGTCCCCGGGACGGCTATCTCGCCAATGATTTCTTCCCGCTTCTTCGAGAACTCGGCTTCTCCGAGCTTCATGATCAACTCTTCGCCGAGACTGCTCGCGAGTATCGAAAGATGATCTCCCTCTACCCGAAGGACGACAATGCGCTGAACAACTTCGCTTGGGGCGCTTCCCGCGCGAATCGCTATCTCGACGAAGCTGAGGAATACCTCAAGAAGGCCCTCATTATGAAGCCGCGCTCCGGCTCCTACCTGGACACGATGGGAGAGATCTATTTCGCCAGGCGCGATCGGGCTGAGGCTGTCCGCTGGAGTAATCTTTCCCTGAAGTATGAGATGAGTGCCAATGAACTCCGCAGCCAGAATCGCCGCTTCATCACGGGTGAGTTCCCGGCACCATGACTCTTGTTAAAAAAATAAAAACCCGCTCTCTGAACTTCAGAAAGAGCGGGTTCTTAAGTTATCTGCCTCACCGTCCGTGGCGTATGAACCGCATTCCCGAAGGAATAGGTTGGGGATTTCCATCGGTCCTTTGTCTTCCTGAAAAGGCATGACATTGGACCTCCGGGGCCACCCCCATTTTTCAATAATATCGGGTCGGTTAATCGACCACTTCTGGCGAATGAGGCAGACACGGAGACCTTATCTGCCGATGCACTTCCGCGCAATTGAAATTCGCTCTCTTCCGCAAATAGCGGCAGTATTTCATTCAGGTAAAATTCAGGAGACAGATCTTCCCTGACCGTGCGTTTTATCAATACTCACCCATCCATGACCGAGCTCCTTATTAAGCCTGCCCGTGAAACCGGCTGCACCGATCTTGACGCCCTTCAGGAGGCCGTTGCTGGAGCCAGCCAGCGGCAGCATTCGCCTGTTGATGATATCCTCGATACTGGACTCGTCGATGAGGAGCCCTACATGCAGCATCTCTCTGACGAACTCCACATGGAGTGGCTGTCTGAGATCCCACCATTCGAGAGCCCCATTCCTCTCCGGAATGCCTGCGGCCCGCAGATCGCTCTGAAGCATCGCGTCCTCCCGATCGAAATCGAAGGGGAGGGGGGCAATGCTCGCCTTCACATGGTGACCTACGATCCCTTTAATCTTCTCGCCCGCCAAGCAGCTGCGCAATCCATCGATCTCCCGATCGTCTGGCACATGGCTTCCCGCCGCCGTGTTCATGAGTCTCTCCGTAAGCTCTACGGCGTCGGTGCCGATACTTTCGAGCAGCTCCTCGAAGGCCGCGATCTCGACCTCGATAATCTCGAAGCGAAGGACGAGGCCAATGTCATCGATGAAGTCGAGGACGAGGAGGCCAGCGTCGTGAAATTCGTGAACCAGATCATTCGCGAAGCCCTCGATCAAAAAGCTACTGATATCCACGTTGAGCCCCTTGCTGAGAACCTCCGCATCCGCTACCGGATCGATGGCGCCCTTGTCGATATCGCCGTGCCGGATCAAATCAAGGCACTCCAATCCTCCGTCATCGCCCGCCTCAAGATTATGTCGAAGCTCGATATCGCCGAGCGTCGACTCCCTCAGGACGGCCGCATTAACCTCCAGTTTGAAGGGCTATCCATCGACGTCCGTGTCGCCACCGTCCCCACTGTCGAGGGCGAATCTGTCTCGCTCCGCCTCCTGAACCAGCAGAAGTTCAATGTCGAACTTCTCGGCATGGAGAGCTTCGTTCTTAATAAAATCCAGAGCATGTTGAAGCTGCCAAACGGCATCATTCTCATCACTGGTCCTACTGGTTCTGGTAAATCGACCAGCCTCTACACCTTCCTCAGTGAGCTCAATACCTCCGATACCCGCATCGTCACCATTGAGGATCCCGTCGAGAATAAGCTCGAGGGCGTCATGCAGATCGCGGTGAAAAGCGAGATCGGCCTCACCTTTGCCAGTGGCCTCCGCTCCATCCTCCGTGCTGATCCCAATATCGTCATGCTCGGTGAGATTCGTGACCTCGAAACCGCCGAAATCGCCATCCGCGCCTCCCTCACCGGTCACCTCGTTTTCTCCACCCTTCACACCAATAATGCCATCGGTGGCATTAGCCGCCTCGTTGATATGGGCGTGGAGCCCTTCCTCGTCGCTGCTTCCGTGCGCGCCTTTCTTGCTCAGCGTCTTGTCCGCCGCCTCTGCGAAAGCTGTAAGACTCCCGAAGAACTCACTCTCGACCGTCGCCTCCAGCTCGGTATTCCTGATCACATTCAAGGCCAGGCTTACTCTCCCGCCGGCTGTGATAAATGTCGTAATACCGGTTTCTCCGGGCGACTTGCCATTTATGAGGTTATCCTCATCGGCAATCAGATGGAGGACCTCGTTGCCAAGAACTCCTCCGCTCCTATCCTTATGGAACAAGCCTACAAGGATGGCTACGTTCCCATGCGTGAGTATGGCTGGCATAAGGTCATGAAAGGCGTGACCACCATTGAGGAGGTCGTCTCAGTGACCGCCTCAGACCTCGCCGCTGACTGATCCTCTTTCCAATCACCACCTCATCTTTCGTGTCCAGCTTCGCCTATAAAGCACTCAATGGTTCTGGCTCTCTGGTTACCGGCTCACTAGATGCCGGCGACCGTGGCGAGGCCCTCCGCCAACTTTCTCGCAAAGGACTGCAACCAGTCTCATTAAAAGCCGGAGATAGTGTGGGAAGTGCCCCCGCCAAAACCAAGTCTGCCGCAAAAAAAACTTCTACCAAAGATCTCAAGCCAAGCACTGGAGCGAAACCGGGGAAGGCCGTCGTCGATGAAGAAATCCCTGAAGGTCCTATTAAACTCAAGCAGGCTGACATTGTCCTCTTCACCGAGGAACTCTCCGACATGCTCGCCGCCGGCCTTCAATTGGAACCCGCTCTCCGTGCTATGGAAGGGCGCCAGGAGCTCGGTAACCTGAAGGTCGTTTCCTCAAAAATCCGCCAACTTGTCCGTGATGGTAATAGCTTCTCCTCTGCCCTCCGCCGCGTCAGCCCCAGCTTCGGCCAACTTTATTGCAGCCTCGCCGCCGCCGGTGAAGCCTCCGGTGCGCTCGATACCATCCTCGAAGCACAGGCCAACTACCTGAAGACCCTTCAGGAACTCAAGGGCAAGGTCATCCTCGCCCTCATCTATCCCGCCTTCCTCGTCCTTGCCGGTATCGGCGTGGGCATCGTCTTTGTCACCCAGCTCATCCCACAACTGACCGGACTCATCGAAAGCAGCGCCGGAGGAAAGATTCCCCTCGGCGCGAAGCTCCTCATGAGCACCTCCGATTTCTTCACCGAGTGGTGGCTTGTCATTGTTCTCGTCTTCGCTGCCGGTGCCATTCTCTTTAAAGCCTGGAAGGATAATCCCAATAACCGCTCCACCTGGGATCGCATTAAACTGAAGATCCCGCTTTTCGGAAAGGTCATCGAACACCGCTTCTACGTTCAGTTTCTCGAGACCATGGCGAACCTCGTCGGAAATGGCCTCCCGCTCCTCCGTGCGCTCGAACTCACCCGCGACGCCACCCCGAATCTCCACCTTCAGTCACACCTCACCGAGATGCTCGAGTGGGTGGGGGACGGTCGCTCATTGTCCGCCTCGCTGCTGCGCACCGGTGCCTTCTCGCCGCTCCTGGTCGATATGGTCTCCGTCGGCGAACAAACCGGGCGCATGGACAAAACCCTTCGAAAAGCCGCAGAACGATTCGATAAGGAGCTCAATAACTCCCTCCAAGCGATCATGGCCCTCATCATGCCCGCCGTCCTTCTTGTCATGGCAGTCTTGATTGGTTCCATGGCCTACCTCATGATCACCGCGATCTTCCAGACCATCGAAAGCATCGGTGGATAAGGAAGACCCGCATCCGGCATCATGATTACCGCAAAGCAAGTTCACCGGTCCTATCGACTGGCTCAAAAGGAGATCGAAGTCCTCAAAGGCATCGACCTCGAAATCCAGGCAGGCGAAAAAATCTTTCTCTGCGGCCCCAGCGGTGCGGGTAAGACGACCCTCATGTATACCCTTGCCGGGTTGGAGCCGCCACATCAGGGGCAGGTCCTCATCAATGATACCGATTTCTACGCCCTCAGCTCCAGCGCCCAGGCCCGCCTGAGAAACGAAGAAATCGGCTATATTTTTCAAAATTACTTCCTCCTTCCCGAACTCACAGCCTTGGAGAATGTCATGGTCCCCGGCCTCATCGGAGCCAAGGCGGACCGCTCCGTCGCTGTCGCTGCCCTTGAGCGCGTCGGCCTCGCCGAGCGCATCGACCACCTCCCCGCCGAACTCTCCGGAGGCGAGCAACAACGCGTCGCCATC
>CALBVA010000211.1 GCA_937969125.1 uncultured Verrucomicrobiales bacterium
CTCTTTTCTGAAACAAAAGTCCCGGCGGACGAACACTTCCGTGTGGACACAATCGCGAGCAATCTCGTTGACCCCATGGAAATAGCGGTAGCGCCATCGGGCGATCTTTTCGTGATCGAGCGGACCGGCGCGTTGAAGCAGGTGAAAGCGAAGACGCATGAGGTGAAAACGCTGCACACCTTTGAGGTGGAGGTGCGGAAGGGTGAGCATGCCCGTGAATGCGGCCTGCTGGGCGTGACCCTGGACCCCAAGTTCACCGAAAATCAATGGATTTATCTTTATCATTCCCTGAAGGGAGAGCCAAAGCACCGGCTCTCACGTTTTACGCTGATGGAGGAAAAGCTCGCTGAGGCTAAGACGATTCTAGAGGTGCCACATGACAGGGAAAATTCCACCTGCCACGAAGCTGGATCGCTCGCCTTCGGGCCAGACGGGCTCCTTTACCTTTCCACAGGGGACAACACCTGCCCGTTTCAGTCAAAAGGATCAGCCCCCCTCGATGAGGGTGAGGGCCGTAAGTGCTACGACGCCCAACGCTCCGCCGCGAATACCAATGATCTGCGCGGCAAGATCCTGCGCATCAAGCCAACCACAGAGGGCAGCTACACTATCCCGGAGGGCAATCTCTTCCCGGCGGGGACTGAGAAGACACGTCCGGAGATTTACGTCATGGGTTGCCGGAATCCCTACCGCATTTCGATCGACCCCAAGAGCAACTTCCTCTACTGGGGAAAGATCGGCCCGGATGCCGGAGGCGATTCTGACCGCGGCCCACGCGGCTATGATGAGATCAATCAGGCCCGCAAAGCCGGAAACTTCGGGTGGCCCTTCTTCAGCGGGAACAACAAGCCCTATACCGATTATGACTTCGTCACGAAAAAGCTGGGCGAGAAATTCGATCCGACGAAGCCGATGAATCGCTCGGTCAACAATACCGGCCTCACCGAACTACCACCGGCGCAGCCAGCCTTTTGGTTTTACCCACGGGCTTCGGCCTGCGCCGGGCCAGTTTACCATGCCGATCTTTTTCCAAAGAGTGCCGCGTCCTTTCCTGCGGTGATGGATAATTGCCTCATCGTTTACGATTGGACGAGCACCTGGCTACGTCTGATTAAGCTGGATGAGAAAGGTGACATTGTCTGGAATGGACCCTGGCTCTCGAAATTTCGCTTCGTCCATCCCGGCGATATGGAAATGGGGCCGCAGGGCGAACTCTATATCCTGGAATACGGTAGTAAGTGGTATGACGGCACCGATGGAAAAATCAAACGGGTGACCTATTCCGCCGAGAAGCAGGAGGTGAAGGTGCCCGCCAATGATCCTCGTATGGTCGGTCTCCCGCTGAGCCACCCGGGCTCGGCTCTCATTGGTAATACCACTTGCCTAGCTTGTCATACCACGAAGGATAAATCGATCGGGCCAAGCTACCGCGCGGTAGCGAAGAAATACCGCGATGATCCGAAAGCTGTTGAAATGCTGGCGGAGAAAATCCTCAAAGGCGGCCACGGCGTCTGGGGCCAGCAGCCGATGCCGCCGCATCCGCAGCACAACATCGAGGAGACTCTCCAGATGGCGGAAGCGATCCTGCAGGTCCCGGTGAAATGAAGCTCCTCTACCAGGACGCACACATCGTAGTCGTCGATAAGCCAAGCGGCCTCCTCTCGGTGCCTGGTCGCGGGCCAGACAAGATCGACTCAGTGGCGCACCGGATTCGCGAGATGTTTCCGGGCTGCATTGAACAACCGGCTCCCCATCGGCTGGATATGGACACTTCCGGGCTACTCGTATTAGCACTGACAGCGGAGGCGCATCGGCATCTTTCCCGGCAGTTTCAGGAGCGGAAAACTGAGAAGGATTATGTCGCGCTCTTAGATGGCGAGCTCCCTCCCGCCCTTGGCGAAGAGGGTGAGATCAATCTCCCCTTCCGTCTCGATATCGAGAATCGTCCCTATCAAATCTACGATGAAGTTCATGGGAAAATGGGGACTACTCATTGGAAAAAAATGGGTGTGGAGGATGGCCGGACACGGGTGGCCTTTCACCCGATCACCGGTCGGACACATCAGCTCAGAGTGCATTCGGCACATAAAAAAGGACTGGGTGTGCCCATCATGGATGATCCTCTCTACGGTAATGGCGAGGATCCCGGAAAGATGAAACTTCATGCCCTGAAGCTGGGCTTTACTCATCCGGCATCAGGCGAGTGGATGAGCTTCGAGGTGGAGGCTCCTTTCTAGGAATCAGGACTTAGTATTTCTTCCAGAGCCCACGGGTGAAGAGGACGATGAGGGCGACATACTCCAGACGCCCAAGAATCATCAGACCGACGCAGACCAGTTTTGCGGGGGCATTGATACTGGAGAAATTTTCGGTGGGGCCCATTTCGGCAAAGGCGGGGCCGTGATTTCCGAGGCAGCTGATGACGGTGGAAATGGCACCGAGAAGAGTGTGACCGGGATCGACAAGCTGGAAGAGAACCGTGCCGGCGATACCGAAAAAACCGAAGAGCGAGAGGACGAGGAAGAGTTGATTAATGGAATCATCCGAGACCTGGCGGCCGTTCAGTTTAATAGGGCTGACGACCTTTGGCCGGAAGGATCTTTCAAGACCCGAAGCGACGAAGCGGAACCAGAGGACGATGCGGCTGACCTTTAGGCCGCCGGATGTGGAGCCAGAGCAGCCGCCGATCATCATGAGGATGAGAAGAATCCCGATGCCAATGCTTCCCCATTGATCGGAATCGCTACTAACATATCCGGTGGAGCTGGAAACCGAGACGATATTGAAAACAATATCGACGGGATGGACATCGAGCCCGCCGCGGAGGTACTGAGTGATGAGGATAGCGGCGGCAATGAGGAGAATGGCAAACCACCACCAGACTTCCTCGAAGCGTTGGCGGAAGTCGGAAAACTTTCGTTTAATGATGACGAGGTAAAAGGGAAAACTAATGCTTCCAAAGATCATAAAGGCGGTCATCCAGATCTTCATGGGATGAGTGAAGATCGGGCTGCCGATGCTGGCATTCTCAGTGCCAAATCCTCCGGTAGAAACGGTAGTGAGAGTGTGGCTGATGGCGCGGAAGGGAGAAAGGCCCAT
>CALBVA010000212.1 GCA_937969125.1 uncultured Verrucomicrobiales bacterium
CCCACCGGGGTGTCTGGTAAGCTTTCCCGCTCCCTTTGGTATGATCTCACTACAGATCACGGCCTCGAATCTCTCTTTCACGATCCCTTGTTTTATCAGACTCCGAATGTCCAGGAGTTAGTGAATTCTCTGGATTCACCCTCTGCAATCGGGAAAGAATATTATGGGCAACGCTATCGGGGATATATTGTTGCCCCGGTCACCGGTGAATACAATTTCTGGTTGGCGGGTGACAATTATACCGGTCTGTGGCTCGGGACCTCAGATGACAAGTTCTCCAAAGTACAAGAGATTGCTTTCTCCCACTGGACCATCCCCAATGAGTTCGGAAAGTATCGCGAGCAAGCCAGTCGCTCCATCTCACTGGTTGCCGGACAACGCTATTATCTTGAGACCTTGCATAAGGAGGCCTTCGGGGGCAACCATGTCAGTGTTTCTTGGTCGTTTGCGGAAAATGAAGGTTTGACCAATTGGTGTCTCGAACCTGGTGTCACCGCTTCACAGATCTCAACTCAGGGCAGCCAGGTTGCTTCAAAAGCGATCGATGGGAATATCAGCGGTAAGCTCGCAGACGACTCGATATCCCGGACCGCCAGTCAGCCCTGGGCTTATTGGGAGGTGGACCTTGGGGCAGATCGCCAGATTGACCGTCTGGAGATTTTCAATCACGACCTCGATGGTGAAAGTGTCGCAGCACAGCTCAAGAACTACAACGTCCACATTTATGATTCATCTGGTAATGTCATGAAACATAGGTTGTTCCACGACTCCGGCAACACAAGAACGAGGGCCGTTGAGTTGTGGGAAACTGGTGGAGTCGTCGGTAGTCGGGTGCGAATCACTCAGAGTGGAGGAACCCACCGCTATCTCAATCTGGCCGAGGTTAGGGTTCTTGGGCGTGCTGATCCCTCGAATGCTTATCAGCCTCAGGCTCTCCTGAGTGGCTCCGCCCTTCAGAGCTACGCAGGATCTCTCAATGATCAGGATGGCGATGAACTCCCAGATGACTGGGAAACCACTCACGGCTTCAATCCTTCTGTTCTGGAAGCGGGACAATTCGCCCCTTATGCCGACCCCGATCAGGATGGCTTCAGTTCCTACCTCGAAGGTTTGGCGGGCACCGACCCCTTCACTCCGGATTCCTTTCCTGGCTTTCTGACTGTCGACACTTGGGATGACGTCCTCGGCTCCAATGTCACCGATCTTTACAGCTCCGGGAAATATTATCAGGAACCTGATGCCACTCGCCCTCTTCCTGGAACCTCTCTCCTGAATGTCTCTGTTCTGGCAGGGCACCGTCTGCGTGGATACCTCACCGCACCCACCACCGGCACTTACCACTTCTGGCTCAGCGCCCGCGATGGTGCCGAGTTCTGGTTGAGCACAGACTCTTCCAAATACGCCAAGCGTCGCCTTGCCGTCATGGGTCTCGAAGCCGGAACCGGTGACGGGGTCTGGTCCAGCTACGGGAACGATTTCGACCGCTTCGCCAGTCAGATGACCGAAGGGATCGAGTTGACTGCGGGTCAGACCTACTTTTTCGAAGTTCTGAATCAACGCACCGAAAGCTGGGGGGCCAATCTCTCCGTCGCTTGGGCTCCACCGGGATCGGATCGGGAACTCCTTCCAGCTTCTGCCGTGTCATCATACTTTCGGCAAAGTGAGGATGCGGATGATGACTACCTCCCTGACGCTTGGGAAACTACCCATGGGCTAAACCCTCTGGATAACGGTGCTACCGACCGCGAACGGGAAGGCGAAAATGGTGATTTTGATTCCGACGGCCTTTCCAACCGGGAGGAATATCTCGCGGGAACCAATCCCGCCTCCGGCGATACCGATGGAGACGGCCTCACCGACCTTCTCGAAATCAGCAGCTACGGCACTGATCCCACCCAGAGTGATGCTCCCTTCGAAGCTCTCGTATCCAGCGTCGATCTCGGCACCTACCAAAATGCTTCCAGTCCGTGGCTTGAGACCTCCATGGGACTCATTTCTGAATCCTTCCGTGGCGAGATTTCCTGGCCCTTTGATGTTCCCTCACCCGGAGTGTGGTCCATTAATATCGCCACCCAGCTCCTTGGCGACCTCACTATCGATGAGACCCTTCCCGTCGAAGTCCTCATCAATGGTGCCTCTCTCGGCGATCATCTCATCGAGTATGGCGCAGGCCGTGCCGGAACCATCCGTGTGATCTCCCCACAGCTCATTGCTGGGAATCACCTTCTCACCCTCAAGGTGAAAAACCTCTACTCCCGCCGCTCCCTGAATGTCCTTTCCATCGACATCCTCCAACCCGGAGGTGCCGATTTGGATAATGACGGCCAGCCCGATTGGATCTACACCAAACTCGTCGGCGAGAACGCCATCGCACCTTACCAGCCCACCTCGCGGGTCTCACCCGCCTTCCTTGAGGGGAAAGGACGCTTCGGCGCCCTCGTCAATGGCTCCACCACCGAGATGGGTCTGGATGCCCGCCACTGGTTTACCAATCTCCCCCTCCAGGAAACCGGCCCGACTTCCTTCACGGCCAGCTTTGAAAGCGGCCTCGTCACCGAGTCCGGCTCCATTTCCTGGATCGCCACCAACGTTCTGGCCACTAATCCCGTCCTGACCATCCGCCAAGATGACACCTTGAAGCTCACCGCAGTTCCCTCCGGCGGCCCGACCGGTCAGTCCGTCACCTTCACCACTCCCGGCCAGACCAATCACGCTCTCGATCCCGCCGCCGTCGCTACCCAAAGCAGCACTCCCTTCGCGCCAGCCGGGGCCTCGAATGCCATCGATGGTGAAACCTATGGCCCCGCTGATGACCAATCCACCCGCACCAACCACGAAGACGGTGCCTGGTGGCAGGTTGATCTCGGTGTCCAGCGCTCTATCGACCGCATCGTCATCTGGAATAAGAAGCATAACAACTGGCAGCTCGCGAACTTCCGCATCAGCGTTTACAACGACGCCGGAACCGAGGTCACCTTCAGGGACTTTTACACCTCCGGCCAGTGGGGGGAGTATGTGAAGACCAAGGACGATTGGTATCTCGGCGGCTTCTACGATGCCCGCATCGTGAAGGTTCACCGCTTGGGGGAGTCCTTCGGCACCAACCGCCTTGAGATTGCTGAGGTCCAGGTCTTCGGCGTCGCAGCCGAGGTTCTTCCGGATGACAATGATGCCCTCCTTTTCCAGTTCACCCAGCCCGGCACCCAAGAAATCATGGCGACCCATTCGGATGGTACCGTCGGGACGCTCACCGTCGAAGTCAAGAAGGCCACCTTCGGCACCACCAAAGATCTGGTCGTAAACACCGTCAGCGATCTCAGCTTCCCCTCCGCTGATGTGGATGCTGATCTTTTCTTCGATGGCGGCGATTTCGTCACCATCGACCAGGACGAAACCTTCGTAGGGGATGACTTCCGGCTCTCGGTCAAGCCCCGCTTCCCCGGCGAAATCAATCTCCTCGCCCGCTTGAGCCCCACCGGTCCCGTCCTCGCTGTCCAGCCGGTTAATCTCATCTCCGTGGGCGATCCCATCCAGAGCGGGCTCATTGAAAGCTCCTTTGACCAGGCTTTCCCGAATCACCTCTTCATTCGCTCCGGCACCGTCGTCACCGGACTTCCTGACGGCGGCTTCATCCGGGTGACCCTCTTCCGCGCTGGCATCACTTGGTTGGATGGCACAGATGCCCCGCGCCAGTTCACCGCTGCCGATCTTGAAAATGGCATCCTTAATCTGGAACTGCTCTATCCCAAGGATCTTCCAGGTGCCTTCTGCCACCGCATCGAGATCTTCGACCGTGATGGAAACTTCCTCCGCATCTTCTAGATCTCTTTCTTTCGATCCCTCCCTTCACTCATGAAAAAGATCCCCAGACTCCTCTCCGTCACCGTCCTTCTCGGTGCCGCTGCAGGCGCATGGTTTCTTTTCAATCACTCCTCTCCGGAGAATCCAGCAGGGCAGGGGGCCTCGGCCACCCTCACTGATCGCGCCCCCTCTGCTCCCAACCGCTTCCTCCATCTCACTGATTCCAAAATTCCCTGGGAAACCCACGTCGCCGAGCTCCGGAAGGATCGCAATAAAAAATATACCGAAGACGAGATTGAGACCCTCCTCGCCCATCTCAATCACCGCCCTGAATCGGCCAGCTCCTCATGGTGGACCATTGCCAATGAAATCATGGCTCAGCTCCGCCTTCGCGGGATCCGCTCTGATCAACTCGTCGAGATCTTCTCCGGCTTCATCCAAAACCCGGATTCCCCGACCGTCATCCGCGACTACGCCGCCCAACACCTCAGCCTCTGGATCGATCCAAAACTCCACGAAGACGATGAGGTCAGCTTCTCTCAGGATGAACTCACCACCGCCGCCACCGCTCTCGAAAAGGTCTTTGCCGACCCCTCGGCCAGCGGCACCAGCCTTCCCGGCACCACCCTCCGCGTTCTTGTCGATCTCTGGCGAAATGGACACCCTGCTTTTAAAAGCACCCTCGATTCCCTCCGCCAATCTCAAGGCCCCGTTTTCGAGTGGCTGGAGCGAACTCTCAATCAGCCCGCCGGAGAGGACCTCATCAGCCAGGTCTCAGCCGTCGGTGCCATTGGCCAGCTCGCTTTGGAAAAATTTCTCCCTCAGGTCCGCTCTCTCGCGGCTGATGACTCTGCCGATCCCACCCTCCGCTTAAACGCCATCAATACCCTCGGTCTCATGGGTGCCCGGATTGACCAGCCATTTCTCGAATCAATCGCCTCTGGCAACTCCCGCTACCGCTTCGCCGCCAAATCGGCCCTTCAGTCTCTTTCCCGGAATCAATCTTCCAATCAGTAAATGTTCTCCATGAATCTCTCATTCATTCGTCCCTCGGCCCTCCGGTTATTGAAATCCACTGTCACTACGACCGCCCTCGCCCTCAGCTTCGGCTGGTCTCTCGTCAGTGCTCAGGAAGTCAATGTCGACCCGCCGGTAGTGGCCTGCCTCTGCGTCTGTGATCGCGTCGTTGATGAAAATAATCACCTCGCCAAGGGCGAGTGTAAGGGAAAGGGCGAGACCCTCAAAATGAGGCAGGATGAGGACGGGAGTTACCACGTCACCATCATTCCCACCGTGGAGCCTGGGAGCCGCTGCGACGAGTATGTCGTCACTGTCTCTGGCCTACCGGCTGGCTGGCTGGATGCACTTGGCGAGACCCGCGAAGAAGGGGCCGTCACCTTCACCGCCTGCGAACCTTCGGATTTCCGCTTTTCACTTCCCGCGAATCCCGGCAGCGAATCACCCTATCAAATCATCGCCCGCATTGATAAAAGAGTCAGCGGAGAGGAATCCGAGGGCGGGGAGTCTGGCGGCACCAGTGGCTCCGGCGGCGGAGAGTCTGGCAGCACCGGTGGCGGTGGTGGCGACTCCGGCCAATCTGAAACCATCTCCCAGCCCCTGAGCGGCCCCATCTGTCAGGTCTATCTCGATCCCCAGCCCTGCGAGTCATGCTCCGGCGGAACGTGCGCCGCAGGCTCCACTAAGATGTGGACCAGCCCCTTCAAGGGAATGAACATTGAAGTGGGAGCTGGTAATTCCGGTAACGGTCGCAATGGCCGCGGTGGCGCATCGGCTGTGATGTCCACTGACGACCCCCGGCAGATGGCTTCTCTCTGGAACTATGGGGCCAATGCTACCGGCGGGAGTCCTGTTTCCGGTGGAGGAGGATCTCAGGGTGACAATGGATGCGGTCCGGAATCATCCGGCAACTCCTCCGATCTCGGACCACGCGGCCCCCAGCTCATCTCAACTGCCAACGGCGAGCTACGATCCACTGCAGAAAGCACCGGCGTCAATTCCCCCGGATTTGGCTGGGATTTTCACAGTAAGGATGCTGCCGGAAATGTTTCAGACACCCCCGCCACCTCCATGCAGGCCAGAGGGGTCAACCTTGCAGGCGGCTCAGGCTCCAAAACCCTCCATGTCACCGAGAAGCGTTTTAACAATGATTCCGCCAATAATCCCTCCACCTTCGTTGCCGGAAAGTTCGTTCACGAAGAGGAAAGCGAAGATGTCGAAACCTGGAGCCTCTTCGAAGGTGCCGAGGTCTCCAGCCTCAATGACATCCCCGCTAGTAATGACCTCTATCTTCGTAAGATCTCCCGTCGCCGGGACTCCTCCATCACCTATGCCGTTCCGATCATCCAGGCGGGAAGCAGCGAGATCGTCCCACAGATCCTCCCTGCCCGTGAGGATATCATCACCATCTCCGAAAAGCGCGCTGACACAGGCGCGTGGGCCGTCGTTTCCAGAACCAAGGAAATTTGGGTGCAGTTCCAATGGGGCCTCACCATCGTGGAGCGCGTCGAAGGTTTCGGAACCCGGAACCTCAGGACTGATTGGGAATACTACACCCATCCCGGTCACTTCATGGCCACCGGTCGTCTCAGGAAGATGACCAGCTACGACGGCTCATGGGTCACCTACGAATACGATCGCCGCACCGGCCGTCCCACCAAGATCCGCCGTCCTTACCTGGATTCCCCCGTCACCGCTGCCGATGACGCCTGCGATGTCACCACTTACGAGTATCCCTACACCTTCGCTTCCATGAGCTACCAGCCCCAGTCCAGCTATGACCTCTTCACTTTGTTGGAAGAAAACCCGATTCCACCTCAGGACTTCCTCGTAAAGACCAAGCGACTCGTCCAGGGCGGAATCGTCGCGAAATCCTACCTCGTCGCTGACGATGAACTCGCCAGAACAGTTCGCCGATATGAGCGCGTCACCTCGGGTGCCTCCGGCCCCGGCGACCCCACCAACCTCGTCACCACCACCTTCCAGCAAAAGCCAAAGGTCATCGATTCCGGCCTGAGCCTCGGATTTGGTCTGAATGGCTTCACCGCCGCCGTCACTTCTGCCAATCTTCCCACTGCCGATTCCGGGCAGGTCGTCCGCACTGAGTATCCCGATGGCACCGTCACCGTTTGCTCCTATGCCGACCTCCCGAACCTCAACTGGCAAAAGACCGTCCTCAACGGTGCTCCGGCTGGTGCTTCCGTCAATGCCGGAACGAAAACCGTCACTGACTACGACCCGGTCGGTAATGCCGTCCTCACCGTTACCTCCACTCTCGACTTCGGTGGCACCCCCGGGAATGAGGTGGAATTGATGACCGAGACCCAGACCAATCTTGATGAGCTCAGCCGCCCGCTCCTCTTCACCACCACTTATGCCGATGGCTCACCCACCCAGACTTCCAGTGTCCTTCACGGCTGCTGCGGTCTGCGCTCTTCCACTGACATCCGCGGCATTGTCACCGAGTTCCACTTTGATCACTTGAAGCGACAGGAAACCAGCACCTCCCTCGGCGTCACTCACGGCACCCAGTACAACGGCCTCATCCACCGCAGCGTTCGCATGCCCGCCGCCGTCGCTCCACTCGACGCCCATCAGCACATCACCGTCCGTGCCCCGCTCCCGCCCGAGACTATCATCCAGTCGGAGAGCCAATA
>CALBVA010000213.1 GCA_937969125.1 uncultured Verrucomicrobiales bacterium
CATCCGCACCCAGCAGACCGATCAGGTGAACCATGATCCCGCCCACGCTTTCATGAACACGGGAACCGCGATCGCCGGTCGCCCCAGCATGGGGTCCTGGGTCACTTACGGTCTCGGGCGGATGGCCAATGACCTCCCGTCATTCGTAGTGATGCGCTCCGGTCCAGAAGGCCAACCGGTCCCGCAGACAGCGTGGAATTCCGGCTTCCTCCCCGGTAAGCACACTGGCGTGGAGTTTTATTCCAAAGGGGTCCCGCTAAACTATCTCAACTCCCCGGCTGGAATCGCCCGCAGCACCCAGCGGGCGACCTTGGACTCCCTCGCCCGACTCAATCAGATCCACCACGCCACAGTGGCTGATCCGGAGATCATGACGCGTCTCGCACAGTATGAACTAGCCTACAAGATGCAGACCAGCGTGCCAGATCTCGCCGATTTCTCTGGTGAAAATCAATCAACCAAGGAGCTATACGGAGTCGGAGATAAACCGGACGGGACCTTTGGCTCGAATTGTCTCATGGCCCGCCGCATGGCCGAGCGCGGGGTGAAATTCATCCAGCTCTATCACACCGGTTGGGACCATCACGGGCACATTGACAGAAACATCGTGAAACGGACGAAGGACATCGATCAAGGAGCCGCCGCCCTCATCACGGATCTCAAGCAGCGCGGGCTTTTGGATGATACCCTCGTCATCTGGGGGGGCGAATTTGGACGTACTCCGATGTCTCAAGGCTCCGGGCGAGACCACCACACGAAATCCGGTTCCATGTTCATGGCCGGTGGCGGGATAAAGCCCGGCATGACCTATGGAGAGACCGATCCCTTCGGCTTCACGGCAGCGAAGGATGCCTTCCACGTCCATGACTTCCACGCCACGGCCCTCCATCTCCTTGGTATCGAGCACAAGAAGCTCATCTACAAATACAAGGGCCGGAACTTCCGCCTCACCGACGTGCACGGACACGTGGTGAAGAAGATCCTGACTTAGTGTGCCTTCTCGAGATCGGTGCGAAAGTGACTCAGATCATCATACAAATGTGTGGGACTCATCGCGGTGATTCGCTCTAGCGGATCGTATCCGGTGGCGACCGCGATGGAGTCAATGCCGCCGTGTTTGGCGGTCTCAATATCGTGGACCATGTCACCGACGAACCCGGTTGTGGCGGGATTGAGCTGGTGGTCGGTTAGGATGGAGCCGATGTGTTCACGCTTATCGATGATCCCAGAATAGATTGCCTCGAAGTATCGATGCAAATCGAAGGCGTGAGCCTGCTCCATAAAAAGGCCGGTATCCATGCTGGAGAGGACGAAGCAGCGAATCCCTGCCTGACAACAGAATTCCAGCATCTCCCGAGCATGGGGCAGCACGGTGACGCCCTTCGGAGACTCATTGAAAGCGGAGCGAAAAGTCCCCTCCAGAGATTCGATGGCCACTCCTGGCAGCACATCTTCGTAGAACTCGGGGTAAGGAAGGCGGAAGCGGTGGCGAAAGGTCTCCCGATCCATAGCCTCCACTCCGTGCTCGCGAAGAACCTCATTGGTGGCATGAAGGGTGGGAGGCAGATCATCGACAAGCGTGCCGGACCAATCAAAAAGGAGAGCTTGGTAATTCATGGAAAGATTGGCCCCCTGCCCTACTAACCAATGGTCAGGCGAAGGCTCTGGATGTGCTCCTCGCCCAATTCTTTTTGGAGTTTTTTGAGAAGACCGGGTTTCAGTTGCTCCAGATGGTAGCGCATCGCCGGCTGGAGCACGCGGAGCGAGAGGCAGCCCTTTCGGAGCGAAACGGGCTCGGTTTGTTTGGCAATGAGTTCCCCTGCCAGAGAACTCCACGCTTCTTTCACCCTCTCTTCTTCCAGGCCGCCGCGCAGTCCGACGGATTCCAGAATAGCCTCGATGTGAGCCGAAGCCTCAGTGATGTTTCGGTTGAGATCCAGCGGCCGGGGTGCCCCCACCCACTGGTTGATAATGTCGGCACGCATCTGCTTCCGGCGGCGCTCTTTCTTGGAGCCCTTTTCCCGGCGCATGATAGTGCTGGTCTGATATCAATGAGCACTGATCAATCAGTGCGGGGATTATTCACCGTCATCGCCGATTGCCTCGACGGGGCAGCCTTCCAATGCTTCCATGCAGAGGGCTTCCTCCTCCTCATTTTCCGGCTGCTTATAAAGGTAGGAATATCCTTCTTCGTCAGAGCGCTGGAAATTGGCAGGAGCGGTTTCGCGGCAAAGATCACAATCGATACACTGAGTATCGACATAAAATTTCCCTGCAACGCTTTCCGGTGTTTTGTCTTCGAGATCAGCCATGGCTTGTGGGCAAACTGTTCTCTCCCCGGCGACAAGATGCAATCTCTTTTTCGAAGCCTGATTCGCGCTTTCCAAGCGACGGTAGGCATTGTTAGCTCTCCCCAAGAAAAGCATGAGCGATCAAACTCCTTCAGACAACAACGCCCAGGACGATTTTTGGGATCTCGATGATGACGATCTGAATCTTGATTCAGAGGTTGCCAGCGAAGCGGTCGCGCCGGAACCTGAAATCAGACGCACCGGCCCCACTCCCATTACCGATGATGGGAGAAATTCCCCGGAAAATGAATCGGACTTCATTGAAAAAAATCAATCCCGCCAGGTCAACGCACCTGATGACAAGGCCACCGCCGTTATCACTAGCGAGAAAGAGCAGAAAAGCGGCTCCGACACCTCTCTCATCGAAAAGATCAGCATTGCTGCGGTGTTGATGATCTTCGCCGCCGCCATCTTCTGGGGCCTCTCGGCTTTCTTCAAAAATTCTCCTGAAGGCGAACTCGTGACCTTCGTGGATGAATTCCCCCTCAAGGGTTCCGCGGTCACCGTTCAGGAAGTCGAAACCTGGTGGCGCGAGCCCATCCGAACCGGCGACAATGCCGACTACGGCGTCGTGGCGGAATCCAACCTCATCCCCTGTGCCCGCCTCAAAATTTCAGACGCCAATTCCACCGTCCTCCGGGTCACTTTCCGTAATGGTAAGAAAGAACTCATCGGCGACCCCACTAGTCTTGTCGTTAACAACGGCACCTTTGAGAAATCCGGAACTGACGAAATCGTCATCCACTCCACCAGCGGCTTCGAAAACCCGTCCGGTCTCAATGCCTACACCAATGGCGACATTGATCCATGGACCGTTGTTATCATTGAGGGAAGTGAAGGTGGGTTCGATGCAGATCCACTCGTGAAAGCTCGCATCTCTGCAGTTCATAAAGAAAATTAGTCTCATGTCCGAAGCCCCCACACCTCTCGTGCCTGCTGAAGGCTGGCACGTCATGCACCTCTATTACTCCATCGACTACGGCCAATGGTCCCTCCTTTCTGAACACGAACAGCGTGAGGCAAAGACGAACCTCACCATGCTGGTACAGGAGATCCGCTCGCATAAGGACACCCAGCTTCTGACCTACGCGGTAGCTACTCCGAAGGCCGATATCGGCTTCATGCTCCTCACGCCGGATCTCCACGATGCCACTTGGTTTGAAAAACGCCTCACCTTGGCTCTGGGAGTCGATATTCTCACACCAACCTATTCTTACCTCTCACAGACCGAAGGCTCGGAATACACCACCACCCGAGAACAGTATGGTCAGGAAACTCTCGTCAAAGAGGAGGGAATGACCGTTGGCACCGAAGAATACGAAGCAAAGTTGGTCGAGTTCGACGAGCGCATGAAGCACTATACGAAGCACCGCATTTATCCGGTGCTACCGGATTGGCCCGCCATCTGTTTTTACCCGATGTCCAAACGCCGCTCCGCGCACCCGGATTATAACTGGTATTCGCTCGACCATGATCAGCGGGCGAAATTGATGCAGGGACACAAAACAACCGGGCGAAAGTATTCCGGAAAAATCCTCCAGCTCATCACCGGCTCGACCGGGCTCGATGAACACGAATGGGGCGTCACCCTCCTCGCGAAGGACACCATGGAGATTAAGAACATCGTCTATGAAATGCGCTTCGATGAAGTCTCGGCCCGCTATGCTGAGTTCGGCGACTTCTACATCGGGATGCAACTGCCCCTCGACCTCCTTTTCGAACGGGTCTGCCTTTAGGACAATGAGAGCCGCCCTTCTTTTACCCCTCCTATTCGGGCTCGTCTCGTGCTCGAGCTATCAGCGTGACTTCCGAGCAGCGGCAAAGAAACACAGCCCCTCCGCCTCTCCCGCCGGGCCATGGAAAGGCACCTGGAAAAGCACTGTCAACGGTCACTCCGGCCCACTCTGGTGTCTCGTTTCCCGGGACGA
>CALBVA010000214.1 GCA_937969125.1 uncultured Verrucomicrobiales bacterium
ATGGTTTCGGTTTATTCCATCGTAAAGTGACTCCGGTGGACTTCCTTTTCTAAATGCTGGAAATATTGGACGATTGCCTACAGGGCAACTCGGTTGGCGATCGCTCCAAAGCGTGTGTTCCACGCGGGCACGGATCTTTGACTTAATCCGATTTGCTCAAAGGCTGGGTCATGAATTTTTCGAAAAAAACGTAGCCTTTTCGCCAAGAGATATCTCGTGTGATTTGAGGTTTTTTTGTGCGAAAAACGAAGTCAACGGACCCAGTAGGAACGAAGCTCACAACGAGCCCGTAGAGTCGTTCATTTCCTCCAACAAGGAGCACCTGAAATCAGCACTTTTGGACACCGGTGGCTCGCCTCCCGGGTAATGAGTGATTTATGACAGGTTCAGGTCCTAGGTTTCTTGGTTTCCGCGAGCCATGACGACCTTGCCGGTGCGGATGGTCTCGATCACTTCGAACTGGGAAAGCATAAGGGTGACGGCATCTAGCTTGCTGGTAGTGCCGGTGAACATGGCGATCATGGAGGAGGGACTCATGTCGACGGTCTTGCCGGCGAAGTGCTCGATGACCTGCAGAGCGGCGGAGCGCTCGTCCTTACCGGCGAGAATTTTCACGAGGAGCATTTCGCGGACGACGGAGTTCTCAGCGGTGTGCTCATAGCAGTGGATGACGTCGATGAGTTTGTTGACCTGCTTAATGATCTGTTCGAAGCCTTCGGGGTTTCCTGAGATATCGATGGTCATGCGGGAGAAGGTTCCGGTACGGCCTTCGGAGACGACGAGGGAGTCGATATTAAAGGCACGTCGCGAGAAGACCTGGCAGATCCGCATGAGGACGCCGGGGCTGTTGTTCACCAAGACGGAGAGGGTGTTTGAGGCACCGCGTTTGGTTTCTTCAACGGGGGTGTCAGTAGTGACGATTTTTTTAGCCATAGGTAAAGTTGTGATGAGTATTCAGACAGGCAGGAAGGTGCTCCGGCCATTTTAAGATGAGACTGAGAGACTCGGGAGGGGTTCCTAGGTTGATCCGACGGGCTTGGCCATCTTGTGCTTGGGTGGCTCGGTGATCATGTCCTCAAGGGCTGCTCCGGCTGGGATCATCGGGAAGACATTTTCATACTTCACACACTCAGCATGGATGAGAATGGGGCCGTCATTGTAGGCCAATGCTTCCTCGATCTTGCGGGCGCAGTCGGCAGGGCGCTTGAAGTGCACGCTGGGGATACCATAGGCGGCTGCGAGCTTGCAGAAGTCTGGATTACCATCGAGATCGACACCGGATTCGCGATTCTCGAAAAAGAGTTCCTGCCACTGACGGACCATGCCGAGGTAGTGATTATTGAGGACGACGATCTTGATCGGGAGTTTATGAATCGCGGCGGTGGCGAGTTCGAAGAGGGTCATCTGGAAGCCGCCGTCGCCAGAGATGGAGATGACGGTTTTGTTCGGGCAGGCGAGCTGCGCGCCGATGGCAGCGGGAAAGCCGAAGCCCATGGTGCCGGCACCTCCGGAGGAGAGCCAGTGGAAGGATTCGTCATTCTTATAGAACTGAGCCGCCCACATCTGGTGCTGTCCGACGTCTGTGGAGACGATGGCTTTGCCCTCGGTCTGTTCATAGAGTTCCTCGATGACTTGCTGCATGCGGAGTCCGCCTTGCTTCTTATAGGAGAGGGGGAATTTCTTTTTGTAGCCGTCGAGCTTCTGACGCCACTCGGTGGTTTCGAGAGGTTCGATGAGTGGGATGAGCTGATTAATGGCGGCTTTGGCATCACCCACGATCTGAACGTCTGGCCGAATCATTTTGTCCATCTCAGCGGGGTCGATATCGATGTGGATGATCTTGGCGTCGGCGCAGAATTTATCCGGCTGTCCAATGATGCGGTCATCAAAACGGGAGCCGATATTCAGGAGGAGGTCGCACTCGACCATGGCCTTATTGGCATAGGCGGTGCCGTGCATTCCAAGCATGCCGAGCGATAGATCATGCGTCTCGGGGAAGACACCCTTGCCGAGAAGAGTGGAGGTGACGGGGCAATTGAGCTTCTCGGCCAGTGTCATGAGCTCCTTGTCCGCACGGGAAATCATGGTTCCCTGACCGGCGAGGATGACGGGGCGCTTGGCGGCGGCGATGAGTGCAGCGGCTTCCTCGACACTCGTCGGGTCGATATTGAGAGACTCGTAAGGATCGTAGCCGGGGAGGTCCAGCTCGGGGTCCATGGTGTCGGTAAACATGCCGGAGGAGACATCCTTTGGCACGTCAATGAGGACCGGTCCGGGGCGACCGGTGGTGGCGATGTGGTGAGCCTCCTTGGTGACGCGGACGAGGTCGTTGGTCTCCTTCACGAGGTAGTTGTGCTTCACCACGGGGATGGTAATGCCGAAGATATCTGCTTCCTGGAAGGCGTCCTTACCTAGCATCCAAGTGACTTGCTGTCCGCAAATCACGAGCATCGGCACGGAGTCCATCTGGGCGGTCATGAGGCCGGTGACAGTGTTTCCAGCGCCGGGGCCGGAGGTCACGAGGACGGCGGCAGGCTTCCCGGTGGCGCGGGCATATCCATCAGCCATGTGGACGGCACCTTGCTCGTGGCGAACGAGGATGAACTTCATCTTCGTCTTGACCGTCTCGAGGGCATCGAAGATGGGGATCGCGGCACCTCCGGAGTATCCGAAGATATACTCGATGCCGAGGTCATCGAGGGTTTTGATGAGAGCCTGTGCTCCGTCCAATTTCTTTTTGCTCATGATGAAAATAGCGGTTTGAGGGGGTAAGTTGGGCTCCTCTGGGTTTTAGGCAAGTCGAAAACGGCTCTTTTTGTCGTGTTTTACGATTTTTTGAGAATCCCCATTCTGAAAATGGCGTCTTTTTAGGTGATCTTCCCCGGTTTTGGATTGGGGTGTTTTGAAAATGACTACCTCGGCTGGTAGTTCGCTTCGTGGTCGATACTGAAAGCCCACTGCATCGTCGGTTCGAATTTTGATGCTCCCTTAAGCTTCCACTTTACACTGGCCCGGCAATTTGGCTGGCGCAGGGGACGATTGACCTTCCATTCGAGCTTTCCGGTCTGCGGATTCACCCGATGGGAGACCTTGCCAAATCCGCCCACCCGCAGCTCGACTGAGTCGAGGTCGAGATTTGTCACTCCGGTGAGATCGACCTTGATGGTAGGGAGGCGGGAGGAAATGAGTTCTCCCGAGCCGGGCTCGACCGGGTAGGGGAGTTCCATGGCGGCGGGGGTGAGCTTGCTGCCATTTCGAAAAATCATGGCAGCCTGGAAAGCGCCGTCGTGATTCCCGAGAACGATGTATCGCGGAAGAGTGGAGCGATTGGAATCCCGTCGCACCTTGCCGGGTTTCACGGTGAAGAGGTGGTCGTAGCCGAGTTCGTCCGCGACCGTGAACATCTCCTCGGTATGGAAGCCGCCGGGATAGGCGTAGGTGGTTATGGTCTCTTCGAACTTCTCCTCTAGAAAGGCCTTCGAATCGCCGAGCTCCCGCCGGATGAAAAGATCATATGCTTCGGGACCCTCGCGCCGCGCCTTCCGCACGGTACCTGGTCTCGGGTGGCTGACAGAATGGCACCCGATGGTGCAGAGGTCGCTTTCAAGCATCTCGCGGATCATGGCGAGCGAGAGCGCCCGGCCACCACGATCTGCTCCGACGTAGTTTTGGTAGAGATAAACGGTGAAGGGAAATTGGAATTCCTTCAGGACTGGGTAGGCCTCCGTATACACTGACTTCCAGCCATCATCGATCGTGATCATGATGGACTGCGGAGGGATGGACTCCTCGCCGCGCCGCCACGCGAGAAACTGGTGGAGTGAGATGACCGGGATTTGGGAGTCCTTGATGAACTGCATTTGCTCGCGGAACTTCGAGGTCGGGATACGCATTTCGCTGGCCTTCCGGGTGGCGTGGAAGACGTGATATCCCAGAACGGCGACGCGGGAGCCGTCATCGGCCAATGCTTCCTTTTTCTGGCCGAGAAGGGGCGCAATCAGAAGGATCGCGGTACCGAAAATTGGGAGAAGGTGGCGGAGCATGACGAAGTTCGTTAAGGTAGGTTAATGATCCCCACTGATGCTGGCGACTCTTTATTGGGTGAGAAGGTATCGGGATTTGAGTCGGAAAAATTGGAGGGAGCGTGTCCGCATCGTATCATTCTTTGGTTCCCTCCGGGAATTGGGACCGACTTAATCACTCGCATCCGGCTTTCGTCGCTGGCTTTTCTTTTGGCTGTGCTGTCGCTTCCGCTGGACGTTTCGGGCACGCGCTCGGATTGAGGGACGGCGTTTCTGGCGTTTCACTTTTTCGCGAGCTTGTTTGCGGGCGGTCTTTTTTTCCAGCCAGCGTTTTTCCAAGCGTTCACAGATTTCTTCCCGTGCGAGGTAGCGATTCATCTCGCGTGATCGCTCGCGCTGCACCTTGACTTCGACCCCGGTCGGTGGGTGCTGGAGGAAGACACAGGAGGAGGTTTTGTTGACCTTCTGTCCGCCGCTTCCGGAGCCGTGGATGAATTTCTCCACGAGGTCGGTCTCGAAAACCCCGACTGCGGCCATGCGTTTTTCCAGTGCCGCTTTTTTATCGGGCGAGAGCATTGAGGTATCCCTTTACGGCTTTAGTGATCTCACTCGCAACATCCGCACGTGGAGTTGCGAAGGGCGGGACGAACCAGGGGTAAGAGCCAATGACATCCGTGATTACAGCAATTTCACCGTCACAGGTTTTTCGGGTATCACCGCAGCCGATTCCGATGGTCGGGACGGCTAGTTCTTCGGTGAGCAGGGTGGCAGCAGAGGGGATCACGCTTTCTAAAACGATGGCAAAGACTCCCGCCTCCTGTAGCGCGAGCGCTCCCTCTAAGATCATCTCCACCTCTGCCTCGGTCTTTCCCTTCTTTTTATAGCCGCCCTCCTCTTTCACTCGCTGCGGGAGCATGCCGAGGTGGCCGACTACCGGGATGCCTGCCTCGACAATCGCTCTGACCTTTCCGGCCTGGCGAATGCCGCCTTCGAGCTTCACTGCTTGCGCTCCGGCCTCGATGAGGAGGCGGGCATTGGCCAAGGCCTCCACTGCAGTGTCGTAGGAATGGATGGGGAGATCGCCGATGATCAGGGCCTCTTTCGCCCCACGCGCGACCGCACCCACGTGGTGCAGCATCTGGTCCAGCGTCACGTGCGTGGTGTCCGGGTATCCCAGGACCACCATGCCGAGCGAGTCTCCGACCAAGAGCAAATCCACCTTAGCTTCATCGAGCAGGCGGGCGGTGGGATAATCGTAGGCCGTGAGCGCGGAAAGGGGAGCGGTGCCCTTGTTCTTTTTTCGTGCTCTGATGGCTTCGGCTTTCGCAATGAGATCCATGTCTGAGTTTACCACACAGTTTGCACCAGGCGTAGCTCCGGTTCGTCGGAATCAAGCTGGCGGAAGTGCTCGCCCACCGTCGTTTCATCGCCGGGTAGAATGAGGTGCGGTCGGATGTCAGTGAGAGGGCGCAGAACGAAGCGCCGGTAGATAAGGCCTGGGTGAGGGAGGGTGAGAATGTCGCCATCCATGACGTGCTGATCGAAATAAAGAATATCGAGATCAATGAGCCGGGGCGCATTCCGTTCGGCTGTCGCGGTGCGGCCGATGTGCCACTCGATTCCCTGCGTGGCCTGGAGGAGATCGTGCGGTTGACCGACGTAATCGATCTCGATGACCGCATTGTAAAAGTCCGGTGAATTTGACGGGCAGCCGACGGGCTCTGATTGATAAACGGAGGACTGCAGGAAGGTGGTCTCCGGCGGCATAAGACCGACGAGGCGGTCTCTCGCTTCGCGAAGATTCGCGAGGCGGTTGCCGAGATTGGACCCGAGGGCGATGCCGGTGCGACTGGCCATAAGGTTTTAGGACTTCAGACCGAGGACATCCTGCATGTCGTAGAGGCCGGGCTTTTGCTTCGCGAGCCAGAGGGCGGCACGAACCGCGCCAGAGGCGAAGGTCATGCGGGAAGAGGCCTTATGGGTGAGCTCGAAGCGCTCACCATCCGCCGCGAACATCACGGTGTGATCGCCGACCACGTCGCCGCCGCGCAAGGTGTGCATTCCGATTTCCTTCGAAGGACGCGGGCCGACATTCCCGACGCGTCCGTGCGCGATGTCATCTTCATAAGAAGTTCCCGTTTCCTCATTCAGAATTTCCAGTAGAGTGCGCGCCGTGCCAGAGGGAGCATCCACTTTGTGCTTGTGGTGCATCTCGGTCACTTCGATATCGAAGGCCTCATTGCCCAAAATCGCAGCCGCCTTCCGCGTGAGGTGAAAGAGGAGATTCACCCCGGTGGAGTAGTTCGAGGCAAGGACGATCGGGAGGGTCTTCGAAGCCTCTTGAATCGCGGCGCGCTGCTCGTCACTATGGCCGGTGGTGCCGATCACGAGGCGGGTCCCATTGTCCAGCGCGGTGGCGAGAAGCTCATCCGTCAGGACCGGGAGGGTGAAGTCAATGACGACTTCGGAATCAGAAAGAGCAGCTCTCAAGTCCTCACCCGAGTCGTGGGTGGAGTGGACGGTAGCGGAGGGCTCTGCCTCCACGGCGGTGATGACGGATTGTCCCATCCGGCCCGAGCGACCGGTGACGGTGATTTTCATGGCAGGGAACATTTGTCATACAGAGGAATTTGTCTAGCCATCATCGGGTGGGCTTGACAGGCCATCGCGAAGCCGGAAGACTCCGCTCGTCTTCAGAGAAGAAGCCGGTGTGGCGGAATTGGTAGACGCGCGCGATTCAAAATCGTGTTTCCTCGGAAGTGCGGGTTCGATTCCCGCCGCCGGTACTTCTTTTGAAAAACATTGTAAATAAAGGGGGTGAGAGAGGGCTGTTGTTTGTTTTAAGGCCTGCTCGCAAAACCTACCCCCCCTGAAATGCAGCCAAGTGCAGGGGTAACGGGCAATAGCTTTTAGGCATGTGATTAGGTTTTGATCGGTTA
>CALBVA010000215.1 GCA_937969125.1 uncultured Verrucomicrobiales bacterium
TCTTTGGCCTACGCGCAGGCGTGACTGGAGTTCCGCGTGACAGCTCTTCGAGCTCCCTCAAGAGAGCCAAAATAAGCCTTCTGAGACTTCGTCTTAGGAAGTCAGACGAAATCTCAAGGCACCGGGGTCTGCTCCAGGGCCGAATTCAACAGGTGATCGGCATCCGGGGTGTCTTCCGATAGCAGGCGATGTCTGAGGACGTTCGGGAAAATATCCTGCACGTGATCAGGGTGAACTACCGTCTTTCCGTCCAGTAAGGCCGCAGCTTGGGCGGCACGCTGTAGAGCGAGGGTCGCCCGGGTGGAAACCGAGCTATCCTGACCGAGGATTGTTCTCACCGCTTGGCAAAGAGCGAGGAGGTAGCGTTGCAGGGTCTCGGAGACCGAGACGTGGGAGGCCTGGGTTTGTAAAGTTCGTAGATCTTCCAGCGGCAGAATTGCTTTCACTTCCGGCGCGGCGACTTTTTCAGAATGGAAGCGGAGAATCTCCAGTTGAGTTGCGGAATCTGGAAGAGTCATCGGAATGGAGAGGAGGAAGCGATCCAGCTGCGGCTCAGGTAGCGGGAAGGTCCCAGTGGAGGAGGTGTCATTTTGGGTCGCGACGACGAGGAAGGGGTCCGGAAGTTCACGGGTCACGCCATCGATGGTGACTTGGCGCTCATTCATCGCCTCAAGGAGTGACGACTGGGTGCGGGGGGAGGCGCGGTTAATCTCATCTGCGAGGAGAAGATTCGCGAAGACCGGGCCCTCGATGAAATCAAATTCCCCACTCTGTTGGCGGTAGAGATTGTATCCCAAAATATCCGAGGGCAGGAGATCGGGGGTGAACTGCACTCGGCGAAAGCTTCCGCTGAGTGAGGTCGAGAGAGTGTGTGCGAGGGTGGTCTTGCCAATTCCCGGAGGCCCGGTAACCAGAGCGTGACCCCGCGCCAGCAGGGCCGTCAGAAGAAGATCGACAGCACCCTCGGCTCCGAGAACGGTATCGAGAAGCTGGGCACGAAGAGAGGGAAGAGACATATTGGAACTTATTGGCGGAGTCGGAATTCTGAGTAGGGTTCTTCGGCTTGGACGACCTCGCGGACTTTGAGAAGCGGGAGGACTTTGTCATTTACCGTTTCGAAAGTGAGGATGCCGCCAGCCTTGACCCAGTCGTCCTTCGCCGGACGGGCCGTTTCACCCTCGAAGAGCAGCGAGACGCCGATCGGTTGCAGGTCTGCGGCACAGCAGGTGATGATGGATCGGAAAATGCGAAGGCGGTCTCCCTTTGCATTGTTGACTTTTTCGGGAGCAATGCGCCCCTCGAGCTCGACTGGGAGCCCTTCAAAGATCTCCTGAATCTGGTGATCGCCCGCCGCGTAGTAGGGCGTGATCATGCGGAGCTGGAACTCGTTGTGCTCATTTCGCGAGACCCGCTTTTCCAGCTGTTCACGGGTGAACGGAGGTCGATCGGCCTCGTTGGTGAGATTGGGCGCGTCGTAGAGACCCTTCTTGGTGAGGCCAGCATTTGAAAGGTTGTCCTTGGTGTAGGTCATCGCGATGACTAGGGGGACGATGGTTAGCAGGGCGGTGATCATTGGACCGTGCCCTTCATCATGGTCGTGGTCACATCCTCCACATTCGCCGTGCTCGTGCTCGTGATCATGTTCGTGCTCGTGATCATGTCCGCAGCATCCTTCTTCTGTCTTCTTTTTCTCCTTGGGATTGATCACGGAATAAATTCCAAGAATGAGAATGCCGATTCCACCGATGAGAACGTAGTGGTGGAAGTTCGGAGCGAGGTATTTTTGCACCCGCATGGAGTGGTAGAAATACAGGAGAATGCCGCCCCAGGTCGTGGCGATCAGTCCAAAGAGTCTGGTCTGGAGATCGGTCATTCGTCGATGGTTGGGGCGAGGAGGATTTCGGAGTCACTGGCACCGGCCGCCATCCAGGGCGGGAGGATGGTTGTCTCGAAGAGCAGGCTCAGTGCACCGGTTAGGATGAAAATTGCCACCACGAGGAAGATGATGAACTTCCAGCGGAAGACTGTAGAATAGAGGAAGATGAGCTTCGCATCGATCATGGGGCCGAAGACCATGAAGGCCAGCTTTGGTCCGTATTTGAAATTGCCGAAGTTTGCTGCGATAAAGGCATCCGAGGTGGAGCAAAGGCTGAGCACGAAGGCCAGGCCCATCATGGCCATGCTGCCGATCAGGGAATTTTCGGCGAGGCTCTTCCAAAAGTCGGAAGAGGGATCGATGAAGCTGGTCTTGAGAATCGCGGTGAGGACCACGCCGATACAGAAATAGAGGCCCACATCCATGAGGTCACGGAGGGAGTTATTGAGAGCTGCATTAATATTCCGTGGATGGTGGTGGTGGTGGTCATCTGCGGACTGCATTGAGGGTTTGAGGAACTTATCGTGTGCGACCTTCGAGACCATCAGGGCAATGATCACCGCGATGAGGTAACCCATGATGAGGCGGGAGCCTGCGATCTCGTAGGAATCATTGAAGGCCTTATAAGTGCTGATTGCGGTGACCGGATTAAAAATCGGTGCCGCTAGCATGTAGGCGAGGGCGCAGGAGACCGGGAGGCCGTTTTTCACCAGCCGCCGGATGACCGGGACGACGGCGCACTCGCAAACCGGAAAAACAGCCCCCAGCAGTCCGCTCATGAGGACGGCCAGAAAGGTGTTTTTCGGGAGGATTTTTTCGAAGGTTCCTTTCGGTAGATAGGTTCCGAGGAAGCCGCTGACCAAGGTGCCCAGCAGGATGAAGGGCAGGCCCTCCAAGAGGATCGCGAGGAACTCAAATGAGCCGTCTGAAAGTTGATCCTGCTGTTCCTGAGTCACTGGGTTGATTCAAGCGTATTCGGACCTCATTGATCCATGAAAAAAGGAGCGATCAGTCGAGTAGGGGATTCCAGTCGTAGCGCTGGTTTACCTCGAAGGTCCGGTATCCTGAGATGGTGGCGGCATTCTTCGAGGCAAAGGCCCACTTATAGGTGCCGGATTTCAGGTTAAGCTCGCGAGTTGAATTCGCCGGGACGGTGATGAAGCGGGTCTCAGGCCCCTGAAATCCGACCATGGCCTTCTGGGGTAGGGTATTTTTAATC
>CALBVA010000216.1 GCA_937969125.1 uncultured Verrucomicrobiales bacterium
CATTCATCGTGAAATTGACCCCAAGACACTGGCATGGAGCATCAATCGCGGACACCAGCGAAGATCCACCTTCGACTTTAAAAGGGAATTCAACGCTAACGGTGCTTTGTCCTGGCTCGGCATGGACATCGATTATCTGTCGTTCAAAACGCAGCTCTCCAACTCCTAAAACCGAATCTTCCTCCGAACTCTTCCCATCCGGAGAGCAAGAAACTGCAAAAAGAATTGGGAGGACGATGCATAGGAAGCCTACTTTTGCGATCACTCGAAGACGCTCTGCAAAAACTACCTCTTCAACAAGCTCAGAGCCGAAAGATTGGCTTTCCCATAAATAATCAGTGACGCTCTGGGCAAAATGAGAAACTCGGGTGTGGGCCCATAATGGCCGGCACACCCTATGAACGGGGCTGGATCTGCAGTATTTTCTTGGGTCCGCCGTTGATAGGCGAACTTCTCAGTCGCCAACTTCCGTCTTAACTTCGTTGATCGCTTTTGAACGAGCTGACGATCAGGGCAGTGTAGATTTGGATGGCCACTTCACCTTCGGACTCGGCGAAGAGGTGACGACACTTCAATAAACACTTCAACCATTTGAAGAAGAGTTCGATCTGCCAGCGGTAGCTGGTAAATCAGAGCATCCGGGAAAGAGCCAGGAGATTTCCCAAAACAGGCGCAAGGAAGACCGGACTGGAGGCACCACTGAAATTCAACTGCGGAGTGCATGATGAACTCACGGTGGATGACTGGGAGGTCACTCCCACCCCTTCAAAATAGGGGATCGAATTGCCTTAATGATGGCTCTGTGATTTCCTCTGGGATCATGGCTGCTGCAAAAAAGTCTGCGAAGAAAAAGCCGGGTCTCACCAAGGAAGATCGCCTGAAAATCGTGGATCTATTAAAGGCGGGCGGGACTAAAAGCGGAGTAGCGCGGGACTTTGGGGTCACCCGTCAGTATGTCCAGCAAATCTGGGGCAAGTATCAGGAGAAGGGCGAGGACGCCTTCAACAACACGGGCAAGCGCGGTCGTAAAAAGACACGGCTGCTCGATAAGGATGAGCGGGAGCTCATTCAAAAAATCGTAAGTAGCGGCGGGCCCGAGGACAATAACATCCTGGACTGCGGTTCGAATCGGAATTGGACCATGAAGGCCCTGCAAACCCTGATGCGCCGGGAATTGGATTTCACTCCAACGCAGGCCTCCATCCGGTTCATGATGCATGGCTGGGGCGTGAGAATTGTGAGGCCCGATACCAGTATCGATGTCTATGCGGATGAGGATGATCCCACGAATTACGAGGATTATCGTACTGACTCGGAAATCGCCCGGGACATTGCGATTCGCGATGCCAAGAAGAACGGCCAACCGATTCCGCAATTTCCAGATTTGCCAAAGTCCCCTCCCCCCGGTGATGAGATGGAAATCGACGAGGAAGCCTTCATAGCGCTTCGCAAAAAAATCATGGCGCAGGAGGCTGGAGAGGTGACCTATGAGCCGCCGGCCCCGGGCCAGCGGGTTGGCAAACACAAGAAGGCCAAGGCAAACCGAACTCCTCCGAAGAAGAGACGCAAGAAGAAGAAAAAGCGTTAGCTGTCTTCCACTGCCATTTCAGAAGCACTCGATGATCCCGCGACTGTGGGGAAAAATGCAATTCTTTGAGACGGAAATCCGAAAACCTTCAACTTGGGCGACAAAGAACGAAGGGAGAGACCACGAGAGCCTCAAACATCTGCTGAGAGTTCTCCCATTGGTTCGCATGGAGGGCCTCGATTTTCACAAGATCGGCAGACTTCAGCCACCCCTGCACAGCTTCCTTTTCATCGGCAGTGATCGCCACTCCGACTTCCTCGAGTGTGAGGGAGGGATCGACGAAAAAGAGGGCGCCATTTTCGTAGTGCGCCTTCAGATAGGACCAATCAACTTCACCGGTGTATTTCGCGAGCTTCTCTTCGGCGCTACTGGTGTCCTCGCCGAGGATTCTGTAGCGCATTTGATCAGAGGACATTATTTGACAATAGTGAGGGTTTGAGAGCCTTTTGTGAGAGTCCCACCGGCGGTGATGCGGCAGCGGAGTCCACCTTTACCTTTCAGGAATTTCTCCACGCCCGGTGCGCACGCTTCATCCATCCAATAGCAAGGCCGCGCTTCCTCGCTTCCGGTGAATTCGAGGTCACCGATGCGGAAGCATTTTCCAATGAGATCATTCAGATCGACTCCGTGAACAACGACATTTCGGCGGAAGGCGCTCGGGAGGAGGTCAGGGAGATCGAATTCCGCCCTCACCCGTTCATAGGTAGCGTGCTCGAAGAAGGTGATCTGGCCCTTGTAGTCCTCCTTATAATCGAAGAATCGATCATCCACGATTCCCCTCCCCTCAATGAGCTCCAGTAATTCGACATCGTGGATTTCATGATCCTCGGATCCTTTCCCATGGCGTCCGTAATAATTATGACCCGGTGAGAGAAAGAGGTGCGAGAGATTAACCTGAAGCGTGGTGACCTGATCCATGAACGAGCTTTAGCAGACTCCATCCATCGTCGCAACTGATGGCTCACGATTGCACCCGGCACCGCGCGCTCCGACTCATTTTTGCTCTTCACAAGATAAAGAAAAGTTATCATTATTTGAAAATGCCTATCACAAAACAGAATACCAATCGCCCCATCCGGAACACCAACACGCGGGGAACGCAAATCCAGGCGGTAAATCTGACAAATGGACAACGAGCCGCCTGTCAGAACGTCATTGCCCAGCTCACTTTCGCGGACCTATCCGGAAGAGCGCGGACCATCCACACGAATCATCCGGCGCGTCTGGACCTGCAAGGAATCCTGGCCAACGGCTCGCTGAATCTCCAAGTTCAGGTGGGCGCGAACTCGGTGGCCGGAGCTCTCGTAGAGAGTAGCTCCCTGCTCACCCAGGACAGCGCCAACCAGCGGGGAGTGGCCAGAGCGGTGATCTCTGCGCTGAATCAAAGCCTGGACAGCAACACCATGTGGCGGGTCTTTGGAAATGTGGAGAACCGTTAGTAGCGTCCGCTACTCTGGAAGCGGAAGCCATTTGCCCTTCCGCTTTCCGTGAAAAAGGCGTAACTCCCGCGCATGAGAATTTTGACGGGACTGCAACCGAGCGGACGGCTCCACGTGGGCAACTACTTCGGCGCGATTAAGCCGGCCATTGATGCTCAAGGCGAAGGTGAGGGGTTTTATTTCATCGCGGACTACCACGCGATGACCTCTACCCACGATCCGGCGACTCTCCGCGAGAACGTCCGAGGAGTGGCGATCGATTTCCTGGCCTGCGGATTCGATCCCTCGAAGGGTGTCTTCTTCAAACAAAGTGCGGTCCCCGAAGTGAATGAACTGGCGTGGATCCTTTCCACAGTCTGCCCTATGGGCCTCCTGGAGCGCTGCCACTCTTACAAGGATAAGATCGCAAAGGGCATCTCGGCCAATCACGCTCTCTTCGCCTATCCCGCCCTCATGGCGGCGGATATCCTGCTCTATGATTCCAATATCGTCCCGGTAGGCGAGGACCAGAAGCAGCACCTGGAAGTCACCCGGGATCTCGTCGGCAAAATCAACGATCAATACGGCGAGGGAACATTGGTGATGCCGAAAGCCCGGATCCGGGAAGGCGTGGCCAAGGTCCCCGGTCTCGATGGCGAGAAGATGAGCAAGAGCTACAACAACACTCTCCCGATCTTCGGTGATGAGAAGCCGCTGAAAAAACTCATCATGCGCATCCAGACCGACTCAGCTGCGGTGGAGGATCCGAAGCCCACTGAGAACTCGATCATCCTCGCGCTCTACGAACTCTTCGCCACCGAAGCAGACTACCAACAAATGGTGGCTGACTACGAAAATGGCGGCTGCGGATATGGTGACTTTAAGAAGCGCCTCGCCGAAGCCTACTGGAACCACTTTGCCCCAATGCGCGCCCGCCGTGAGGAACTCATCGCGAATCCGGACGAGGTCGATTCAGTGCTGAAAGCCGGAGCAGAAAAGGCCCGCGAAGAAGCCACAATCGTCCTCGATCGTGTGCGCAGGGCGGTGGGATTGATCTAATCTCGCAGCTTCAGGGCCTGAGGCTGATTTTGCACCGTTAGAAACACTGAGAAGTCGTCGCGGGGTTTTTGAATCTATTTCCCCGGCTTACTGATCAGGCTCTAACCGCCGCGACGTTTTTGGAAGGGTGCACTCTCAATGATCCCGATGACGAGTTCCTTGAGGGAGCCATTGTGCGTCTTCAGATGGTTCACGAGGGCATCGATGGTGACGGCGTCAAAATATTCAGGGCCACGACCAGTGGCATAGGTGAGGAGCTTTTCCGAGAGACAGCGGTAAAAGTCATCCCGGCGCGCGTTAGCGAGGATGTTCTTCAGACCAGCGACATCCTGGAATTTTTCACCGGTAATGAGCTGGCCTGCGGAGTCAATGGCCTGGCCTTTTTCCTTCCTGCGGAACTGGCCGATGGCGTTAAAATTTTCGAGACCCAGTCCGATGGGGTCCATGCGCTTATGACAGCTGGCGCAGATCGGCTTCTTACGGTGAATCTCCATCATGGCACGCATGGTCATGGGTTCTTTGTTCCCGTGTGCCACTTCCTCGAGTTCTGGCGTTCCCGGAGGAGCAGGCGGCGCAGGAGTGCCTAGGATGTTATCGAGGACAAAGAGGCCCCGCTTCACCGGCGAGGTGCGGGTGGGATTCGAGGTGACGACAAGGAAGGTGCCCTGAGTGAGAATACCGCCGCGTTGGGGATGTTCATAGAGATCGACGAGACGGTGCTTGTTCCCTTTTACCCCGGGGACTTGGTAGAACTTGGCGAGGCGTTCATTGAGAAAGGAGTAATTGGCAGAGATGAGTTCCTCGGCGGGGCGTCCGTTTTTCAGAATAAAGTCAAAAAAGAGTTCGGTCTCTTTCTTCATATCCTGGCGGAGGCGTCCGCTGAAGATGCGGTTCGCCTTACCACGATCGCGGATGCCAAGGATGCTCCAGGGATCGATGGGTGAGCCTTCGACGTCCCGGGCCTGGAGCCATTGGCCAACAAAATTATCAACGAAGCGGTGCGACTTCCAGTCCTTCAACATGCGTTCGATCTGGGGGCGGAGATTTTTGCGAAGCTCTTTCTTAAAGGCGAGGCTGAGGAGTTCATCGTCCGGGACCGAACTCCAAAGGAAGAAGGAGAGGCGGGAAGCGAGGGCGTATTCATCGAGGAGGACGACCTTTCCTTTGTTATTCGGCTCCGGCTGGATTTCTGCACGGAAGAGAAAACGTGGGGAGGCGAGCACGGCGGTCATGGCGAGCTTAATACCGTCCTCAAAGCTCCGGTTTGGAGATTGGTCCACCTTCATGGCCATCTTGACAAGACGCCCGACAGTCCCGCGATCCAGCGGACGGCGAAAGGCACGGCTCACGAAGCTGCGCATGATCTTGCGAGCATAGAGCTCTCGCAGGCGCATGTCATCAGGGGCGGGGCCATCCACCATGATCATGCTGTAACCCTTGGGGTATTCATTGAAGGAGCCATCCAGCGGGCCCTTCATTGCGACCTTTTGGATGACGATGAATTGCTCCTCTTGTCCTTCTCCAGGCGGGTCTTTGGGAGTGAGGCGGACTTCGAGGGTATTCTCCCCTTTCGCCATATCAGCCTGTCCGCTAAGGGTGATCTTTTCGCTCTGATCCCATCCGACGAGGCGCTCATTGATTTTTTTCCCGTTGACCCAAAGTTCGATGAGAGCGCTTTGATCGGTGGCCATGTCGGCACCGCGGACGGCATATTCCAGAGTGACCTGCCAGGGACCTTTCGCAGGAATCGACTGGCGAGCCGTAACAGTGCGCGGCTTTTTAAAGGCTAGCCAATCAGCCCGTTGTTTATCCTCGCCGGCAGAGCGGAATTCCTCACCTCGGACGGCGCGGGTCGGCATGTTCGCAGCAGCTCCAGCGGGAAGTGCCTTCTCCACGATCTGACTGGCGGCCTCGAGGTATTTCTCCATGTGGAGAGGTGAGATTGTGAGGACATCGCCAATGGTATCGAAGCCGTAGCCGGTGTCATCAGCCGGGAAGTTCTCCCAGGTTTCGTAGCGCACACCGAGGAGATCCTGAATGGCGTAGAAGTATTCCATCCGGTTCAGGCGGCGGACGGTGACGCGGCCGGGGTCGGGATTTTTCGGATCGAGTTTGAAAACGCGCTTCTCGATCCAGGCCATGAGCTTGCGCTTTTCCTCAAGGTCCAATTGGTCCTTCTTCGGCGGCGGCATGATCTGGGAACGGACATTCCGCCAGACTGCGAGCCAGTGCTCCACGTCATCAAGATGCTTCGAAAGATTCTCGAATTCATCCATGGAGAACTCGCCCTTGGCGGAGCCATCGCCGTGGCAATCAAAGCAGTAGTCCTCGAGAATGGGTTTAATCTCTTTTTTAAAGACGACCTCATCCGCCGCCAGAGTAACGGGCAGAAGCGAAACAAGAAGGCGCAGGAGGAACTTCATTCGTGCCTAGTTACGGACGGGAAGAGAGGATTCTAATTTATAAACCACAATTTTTGCCTTAGCCTCCACCAATGCACCGCCGATCCTTTCTCGCAACGACTGCCGCCGCCACGGCAGCCTTGCTGGCGGAGCAGAAGTCCGGCGATTCGAAAGTGCCCTACTTCCTGGCGGTGAAGGATCATATGATCGGTGAGGGTGACTCATTGGAGGAGAAATATCAGCTGGTGAAGGATCTGGGATTTGACGGGGTGGAGGTGCATTCACCGGGGCTGCTAAAAATCGAGAAGGCCCTGGCGGCATCCCGGAAGACCGACCTTCCCATCCATGGCTGTGTCAATGCGCGCCATTGGAAGGTGAAGCTCTCCTCACCTGATGAAGCGGAGAGGGTGACCGCCGTGGAGAATCTGAAAAAATGCCTCAATGAAGCGCACGAACTCGGTGGGTCTTCAGTGCTACTGGTCCCTGGGGTGGTGAATGCGCAGGCAACGCAAAAGCAGGCGTGGGAACGATCAATCATCGGGATTCAAAAGGCTCTACCGCTGGCAGCAAAACTGGGAGTGCACATCATCCTGGAGAATGTGTGGAACGGAATGTTCTACGACCCGAAGGGACCGAATACGCAGTCGGCAGATCGCTTGGCGAACTACATTGATGAGGTGAAATCACCTTGGCTGGGATCCTATTTCGATATCGGAAATCACCAGCGCTTTGGAAAACCGGCGGAGTGGATCAAGACGCTGGGCCGAAGAATCGTGAAGCTAGATGTGAAGGATTGGGGTGTGAAGGGTGGCTTTGGAAAAATCGGCGAAGGCGATGTCGACTGGAAGGCGGTGCGGGCGTCATTGAAGGACATCGGGTATCGGGGCTGGGCGACAGCGGAAGTTGGCGGAGGGAAGAAGGAGCGGCTAGCCGAAGTGCTGGAGAACATGCGGAAGCACCTGGTGGGAGCGTAAGATTTATGACGGATTTTTTAGTCATCGGGTCCGGGATTGCCGGACTGTCATTCGCGATCAAAGCGGCCAAATTTGGCACCGTTACGGTCATCACAAAAGGGAATTTATTGGAATCCAACACGGCGTGGGCGCAGGGAGGAATCTCTGCGGTGCTGCCGGAAGGCCTGCGGGACCCGGATGACGATTGCGCGAAGCACATCGCCGACACCCTGGATGCGGGAGCGGGCCTCTGCCATGAGGATGCTGTGCGGATAATTGTGGGAGAAGGTGCGGAAACGATTCTGGAATTGGTGACCTGGGGAACCGAATTCGACAGAGATGAGCACGATGAAGAGCGGTATTCACTGGGCAAGGAAGGCGGGCACTCTGAGCGAAGAATTCTCCATGCAAAAGACACTACGGGCCGGGAGATCGCGACCTCACTGATCGAGACCGCGAAAGAGCATCCTAATATCACCCTGTTAGAAGGTCACTATGCCATCGATCTGATCACCACGGGGAAACTCGGCTCCGTCACAGACGACCGAATCCTGGGAGCCTACGTCCTGGAGACTGCGACCGGCGAGGTGAAGACGATGGAGTCACCCCGAGTGATCCTGGCAACTGGCGGTTGCGGGAAAACCTACCTTTATACAACCAATCCGGACTCAGCGACCGGAGATGGATTAGCCATGTCCTGGCGAGTCGGGGCGTCCATCGCGAACATGGAGTTCATTCAATTCCACCCGACGTGCTTCTATAACCCGGCGGCGACCGGACCGGAGGCGCGCTCGTTTCTGGTGTCCGAGGCAGTCCGCGGTGAAGGGGCGGTCTTGGTCAATGACGAGGGTCACGAATTTGTGAATGACCACGACCCACGTGGCTCCCTGGCTCCACGAGATATCGTGGCGCGGGCGATCGATACCGAGATCAAGCGAACCGGCGCGAGCTGTGTCTTTCTGGACGTTTCGCCGCTCGGAGAGCATTTCGCGGAGAGATTCCCCTTCATCCACGAGACGCTTTTATCCTTCGGCCACAACGCGCTCGAAAAGCCCATCCCCGTGGTGCCCGCTGCACACTATCAATGCGGTGGAGTCGTCACCGACCTGCAAGGGAAGACTACCATTCGCGGACTTTACGCGGTGGGAGAAGTGGCATGCACCGGATTGCACGGGGCGAATCGCCTAGCCTCTAACAGCCTTCTCGAAGGGAACGTGATGGCCCGCCGTGCCCTCGCGGAGATCATGCGACTCTATCCTCCGGGCAAAGAGGTGCCGCCGGGGCCGGAGATCCCAGAATGGGAGAGTGGCAATGCCGCCCCGCCCGATGAACTCGTGAATATCTACCACGCCTGGGATGAACTGCGACGCACGATGCAGGACTATGTCTCCATCGTCCGCACCGATAACCGCCTCCGCCGCGCGGCCTATCGCCTGAAAAATCTCCGCCGTGAGGTGAAGGAATTCTACTGGGGCCACACCGTGACTCCGGACATTCTGGAGCTTCGAAATCTCGTCGCGACCGCCAGCATCATCATCGACTCCGCCCTGCTGCGGAAGGAATCGCGCGGCTCCCACCACACTCTGGATTACCCAGAGAAGGAGGAGCGCTTCGATCAGGACACGGTGCTGCGGAGATTCTAACAGGCGGTTATTTCTCTTTTCCGTTCAGTAACTTGAAGAGCTCGGATTCTGTCGAGAGGATGACGGTGGTATTCTCATCGAGAATTTCGTCATAGGCTTCGAGGGTCTTTACGAATTCGTAAAAGCTCTCCCGCTCAGGGGTTCCGCCGTAGGCTTCGGCATAGATGCGGGTCGATTCTGCATCGGCCTCACCGAGGATGGACTGGACCTGTCTGTAGGACTCCGACTCGATCTTCTTCACCTCGCGCTCCATCGTTCCTAAAATACGGGCGGCTTCTCCGGCTCCCTCGGAGCGGAATCCTTCGGCAATCTGCTGGCGCTCAGAAATCATTCGTTGGTAGATATCTGGCGCTACCTGAGAGTTATAATTGATTCGCTTGAAGCGAAGATCGAGAAGGTTAATCCCCAGATCTTTCAACTTGGATTTAGCAGTTTGAAAAACCTTCTCTTCAATCGCACGTCGCCCGATACTGATCGGCTTGAAGGCGACCTCGTTGGAGTCAGCTTTGCCTGAAATTTCGTTAGTCTCAGGCTCTCGATCTTTCGTTGAGCGAACAATCTCAATGAAGTTATTGTTGGCGACGGCGTTTCGCGTTTCGGATCCGAGGATGTCATCCAACCGTGAAAGTGCACTTCTCTCATCTTTGAGCTTCTTAAAATACACCAAAGGGTCGGCGATCTCCCAACGCGCAAAGGTGTCTACCTGAATGTAGGTCTTGTCCCGGGTCGTGATTTGAGAACTTAAGCCGTCCCAAGCGAGCACCCGCTTTTCCAATTCATTCACTTTTACGACAAAGGGAATCTTAAAGTGAAGGCCTGCTTCTGTAACAGGCTCTCCGACCGGTTTTCCGAATTGAGTCAGGACAACCTGCGTATCCTCACGCACGGTGTAAACTGTTCCGGTCACAAACATCAGAACGACAATCACCAAGGCGGCGATCATGAATCCCATCGCTCTTTTCATCGGGCGCCTCCCTTTCCGTTAAGAGTGTTATTGAGATCCAGAATTGGAAGTGGCTTGTTCGAGTCACCATCCATAATGATCTTACTCTTTAGTTTCGGGAGGACGTCTTTCATTTTTTCGAGGTAGAGGCGTTGGCGAGTGATTGCCGGGGATTTTTCATATTCTCGGAACAAGGCGAGAAAGCGTTCCGCATCACCGGTCGCTTCATTCACCCGTTGAATCTTTTGACCTTCAGCGGCACTAATTTTTTGGTCAGCCTCTCCAAGGGTCCTCGGGACCACTTTGTTTCGTTTTCCTTTCGCGACGTTAATCTGCTGCGCTCTTTCCTGCTGCGCTTGGTTAACCTCGTTAAAAGAGGACTGCACCGGGCCGGGAGGGTTGATATTTTTCAGCTGGAGCTGGTCGATTTGAAGACCCAGGCCGTAAGAATCAATCAGCGCTTGAAGCTTAATGAGTGCCTCAGATTCAATAGATCTTCTTCCGATTGTGATCACTTCATCCACCGTGCGGTCCCCCACGACTTCCCGCATCACCGATTCGGAGGCATCACGCATCGTATCCTCAGGGTCGCGCACGCGAAAAAGGTAGGCTTCCGGATCATTGATCCGATATTGCACAACCCACTCAACTAAGGCCGAATTTTCATCTCCCGTAATCATCGACTGCTCCGCGAGATGCTCGGCGGGACGAGTCTGGTATTCATTCGTCGCTCCATCAGTGCCGAAACCAAACTCCATTTTCAGAGTCCGGGTGACCGGGACGATGTCCTTGGTCTCGAACCAGAAGGGCATCTTAAAATGAAGTCCCGGCTTGGCAGTACGATCATACTTACCAAAACGGAGAATGACCGCCTCCGAATCAGCGGGGACGGTGTAGTAGCTGGTCATGACCCCACCGATCAGGAGGATCGCGGGAATGATCAGACCGGCGCGGGAGAAGAACTTCTTCACACTCTCCTTTGCCGCATCAGGATCGATACGTATTTCTGCCATAGGGCTGGAGGGTCAACGCTGGCTCCGGATTCAGCAATGAGAATCCAGAGCGAAAATTCTCATCACCTGGATCATTTCCGCCTGAAGAGAAAGGAAAGGATCCACTGCAGGAAGCCTCCCCGCCTCTGGCCGCCTCTGGAACCGCCACCGAGGACCATGCCGGCGATGTCATCGATGATAGAGCCATCGCCATCGCGGTCGAGGATGCCGCTGATCCCGCTGGCACGTCCACCACCACCGGCGGGGGCGGCCTTGCCACCCTTTTTCATGAGCATTCCGATGATGAGGGGGGCGAGCATTGGGATCAGTTTCTTCGCCAGCGTTCCTCCGATTTTGAGTTTTTGGGAGAGGGCATCGGCCGTCTGGTTCCGGGTGCGTTCATCAAGGACGGCCTCAGTCTGGCGGGTGTGGCCGGCCATCCCTTTCTCAAGCACGTCATCAATATCCTCGGCGCTATTCTCCGATAGCCCGGCGTCGGCGAGGAGATCTTCCAGACTCGCGGCACCGATGGTCTCCTGCTTCCGCTTCAGGCTGCTGAGAACGACGGGCGAAAGCGCGGAGAGGGCTTCCTGGGTTTGTGCGCTGCTCAGGACATCACGTGCTTCAAGCTTCTGGCCGACAGTTCCTCCAAGTTGTGCCAAGAGGTCACGGGTAAATTGGTCATTCATAATCTCGACTACCCTATCCATGGGAAGGTGCCTCTGTCGATGAATCCCGCTCGCTCTTTTTTGATTGCCGGAGGAAGCGTTTGACCGAAACTCACGAAAGCATGCGTAACAAACTCATCGCCATTCTGTCCCTGCTCCCGGGTCTCACTATGGCTGAACATCACGAAGGCGAGCACGATTCCCGCCCGAATGTCCTCTTTATCATGTCGGATGATCATGCCGCTCACGGCATCTCGGCCTATGGCGGGCGCTTTTCCAAAGTCGCCCCCACCCCGACTCTGGACCGCCTCGCCAAAGAGGGCGCGCTTTTTACCAATGCCTTCTGCACCAACGCGATCTGTTCGCCATCGCGCGCCTGCATTCTCACCGGTCAATATAACCACACCAATGGCTCCTTCGATCTGCATGGCAAGGTAAACCCCGGAAAGCAGACCCTCGCTATCGAGTTCGGCAAAGCTGGATACGACACTGCGATGATCGGGAAATGGCATCTCAAATCCGAGCCCGCTGACTTCAATTTCTACACCGTACTCGCCGGACAGGGATCGTATTTCGACCCCGAGTTCCGCGTCCGTGGCGACAAGCCCTGGACCAAGAACACCATTAAGTTTCCTGGCAAGCACTCCACCGATGTCATCACCGACATCACGCTGAAATGGCTGAAGGAGACCTGGAATCAGGAGAAACCCTTCTTCCTGATGCACCACTATAAGGCACCGCACGACTACTTTAATAATGCCGAGCGCTACGAATCCTACCTTCGCGATACCGATCTGCCGGAGCCGGAAAGCCTTTTCACCCGGAAGAAAAAATGGGGCTCCATTGCCACCCGCGGTGCCAATGACGAGCTCATCAACCACATCGGAACCTCGGTGGGTGGTCGCAACCCACGCCGTAGCTATCTCGAGGACCTCCCGAAGCTCTTCCCCGCCGAGTTCCCAAAAAACTTCGACCCGAAAAATTATAGCGACGAGCAAAACACCCGTTTCGCTTATAATGCCTACGTCAAAAAATTCCTCCGCTGCGTCAAGGGGATCGATGACAACCTCGCCCGCCTCTTCGCCCATCTCGAAATGACCGGGCAACTGGATAACACCATCATTATCTACACCGGCGACCAGGGCTTCATGCTCGGCGAACACGACTACCAGGATAAGCGCTGGATGTATGAGGAATCACAAAGAATGCCCTTCCTCGTCCGCTACCCGGCGAAGATCAAGGCGGGCATCAAGATCCATAGCTGTATCGAGAACGTCGATTACGGCCCCACCATGCTGGACATGGCGGGCATCAAAATCCCCTCTTCCATGCAGGGGAAGTCATTCAAGGATCATCTCGAAACCGGCAAAACCCCGGCTGGCTGGAAGGAGACCGCCTACTACCGCTACTGGATGCACATGGTCCACCATGACAATCCCGCCCACGTCGGCATCCGCACCAAGACCCACAAGCTCATCTATTATTATGGCTGCAACTATGACGGAGGTTACCAAACCCCACCCGCCTGGGAACTTTATGACCTGGCGAATGACCCCCACGAAACGGTCAATCTCTATGATGATCCGAAACACGCGGGCTTAGTCAAAAAACTGAAGGCGCAATTAGCCGAAACTCGCAAGCGTGTCGGAGACGATGGCTCCCACTTCCCGGCGGCTGAAAAAGTGCTTCAGGAATTCTGGGACTACGATGAAAAGGATCGCAAAAAAGCGGTCATGATTTCGGGTGAATTCAAAAAACGCCGTGAGGCAGAACTTGCCGCCGGAAAGAAGCGCGTCCGCCCTCACAAGGGGCACACTGATGCCTCTTATCCGGAGAAGTGCATTTGGGAGGTTGGTTAAGACTGAACCAAACGAATCATTTTTCACGCCATCAAGAGCACCTAAATTTGGCAGGCTCTTTACTAAATCACTTTTCCAGATGACCCATCCTTTGATCCAGGCAGCCGACGAACTGCGACGTGAACTCCGTGGACTGGAGTTTCCTGATCCGGTTCATACGACTTACAATCCACTGGAGTATGCATGGGAACGGCACTGTGATTATCTCGAGAGATGCGGGACCGGGAAGAAGGAGGTCCTCTTTCTAGGAATGAATCCCGGACCGTATGGCATGGCGCAGACCGGAGTGCCGTTTGGAGAAATTCCCCACGTGCGGGACTGGATCGGGATTTCCGGGGAAGTCGGGAAGCCAGAGCCGGAGCATAAGAAGAGGCCGGTGACGGGATTTGATTGCGAGCGCTCGGAAGTTTCCGGGAGACGCTTGTGGGGATTATTCGCCGAGGCCTTCGGAACGGCGGAGGCTTTTTTCAAGAATCACTTCGTGGCGAACTTTTGTCCTCTGGTGTGGATGAAGGACACCGGGGCGAACATCACGCCGGACAAGCTCCCAAAAGACTGCATGGCACCGGTAGATGAGGCGTGTCTGAAACATCTGAAACGGGTCATCGAGGTCCTGAATCCCTCCTCTCTCATCGGAGTCGGAGCTTTCGCCGAGAAGCAGCTGGGAGCAGTGAATGATGGCCGGAAACTCGGGAAAATTCTGCACCCCAGCCCGGCCTCACCGGCGGCAAACCGCGATTTTTCGGGAACCGCGACCAGACAGTTACAGGAACTGGGGCTGCTTTGAACCACCCCAAAATCCTGAGTCATCGACGACGCCCTTGGAAGCGGTCACGGGGATCTTTCTTTTTCTCTTCCTCGTCCTTGTAGCCGAGGATGCCTTTTTCCTTCAGATTACGAACAAAGGATTTGAGGTCCTTATTAAACTGCTGATCAGCGACGACGGTATTAAGCGCTCCCTTACCCTTGTCGAGTTTATCGATGGCAGCGGTTGCTTTATCGGCGGTGCGCTCGATGGAGCTGAGGACTAGCGGAACATTCCCAAGAGCGGGTTCGACTTGATTAATCGCGAGCTTCGCACTGGTAGCGGCTTCCTTCACTTCGCGGATAGCACCACGGAATTCGGAGACGGTGGGATCGAACTCGGTGCTGACTTTTGCGAAACGAGCGGAAGTACGCTCGAAGTTACCGAGGGTTCGGCCCAGGTTGGCGAGGTTCTCATCGGAGAGGACTTTTTGATTAATGGTCTGGAGACCGCTGGCGAGCTGGGTGGTGGCGAGGCGGATCTCGACGAGTGATTGGTCCAAGCCTGCAAGAGTTTCGCGGGCTTCCTGAATGAGAGCGCGGCCATCGAGAGCGATTTGTTCCGCTTCGTTTTGTAGAAGATCGAGCCCGCTGGGTCCGCCGCCGGCGAGGCAGCTACCGGGCTCGATGAAATCGGTGCCGGGCCCCGAGGGCGGAGTGACCTGAATCTCTTTGTCCCCGATGAGGGAGGATTGGGCAATCTGGAAGACGGAATTTTCGCGGATTTGGAATTGCTCCTCGATGGCGAGGGGCACGCGGATCATGCCGTCACTAGTGAGAACGGGCTTTCCAGTGACGAGGCCGATCTTAGCGCCGCGCATGCGGACGGTGCTGCCCTTGATGATGCCGGGGGCTTCCTTGAAATCGACGGTAAGGTCGTAGCGGCCTTTAAAGAGCTGGCCGATATTTCCAAAGGCGAGAATGAGTCCGGCAAGGAGGGCGAGGCCAATGAAAAGGAAGAGGCCGACGAGGGTTTCGGTTTTTTTGCGGGTGGGCATGGAAATTCGAGTTACAGGATAATAGATGCAAAATCGCCCGAGGGCTAAATTATTGACGAGGCTGATTCGGCGCGGCCTTCGATGAAGTTTTTTAGGATGGGGTCATTACTTTCCTGCAATTCAGCCGGTGGACCCTGCCAATAGATTTGGCCGTCTTTCATGAAGACGATGCGAGTGGCAATACGGAAGACGCTGCGGATCTCATGAGTGACGACGACATTGGTGATACCGTGCTCTTCTTCGAGGCTTTTGATGAGACGGTCGATGGAGTCACCGGTGACGGGATCGAGCCCGGCGTGCGGCTCATCATAGAGGACGCAGCAAGGTCGCTCGACAACGGCGCGAGCGAGGGCGACGCGCTTCCGCATGCCGCCGGAAAGATCGGCGGGCATCTTGTCTTCCTGGCCGGGGAGTTTGACGATTTCGAGGGCTTCGGAGACACGGGAATCGATTTCCGTGCGGTCCTTGATCCCGGCTTCGAGAAGAGGGAAGGCGATATTCTCCGCCACGGTCATGGAGTCAAAGAGGGCTCCGGCCTGGAACATCATGCTGATCTTCCGGCGGGCCCAGGTGAGTTCACGCTCGCTGGATGAGGAAATCATTTTCCCCTCCACGGTGACGGTGCCGGCATCGGGCTGGAGGAGGCCGATCATGTGCTTCATGAGAACGGACTTTCCGCCGCCGGAGCCACCGAGGAGGACGAGGGTCTCGCCCCGGTGGATATCGAGGTCGATGCCTTTGAGAACCTTTTGGGAGCCGAATGATTTTTCGACACCGCGTATTTCGAGGAAGATCTCTCCTTTCTTCATGCCTTTGTTCTAAGAGATGAATGAGGATTTGCACTCCGGGAATTTTCCGGTTTGCTCGGCGGCGATGGCATTGGAAGAGCGGGAGTTGATTGTGATCGGTGGCGGTGCTGCGGGATTTTTTGGGGCGATCACGGCGGCGGAGGCAGGAGTGCGGGAGGTTTTGATTTTAGAAAAAGGTCCGGAGGTTCTGACGAAGGTGCGTATCTCCGGCGGAGGTCGGTGCAATGTCACTCACGAGTGCTACGACCCTCGGGAGCTGGTGCGGAGCTATCCACGCGGGGAGAAGAATCTCATGGGACCCTTTCACCGATGGCAGGCGGCGGATACCATCACGTGGTTCGAGGAGCATGGGGTGGCCTTAAAGACGGAGGAGGACGGACGGATGTTCCCGGTGACGGACAGTTCAAAGACAGTGATCAATGCGCTGACGGGAACGGCCCACGAGCATGGGGTGGAGGTGCGAACACGCTGCGGAGTGGAGGAGGTCCGAAAGGTGGAGGAGGGCTTCGAGCTACGGACGAATAGGGGAATTTTAGTCGCGAAGAATTTGCTGGTGGCTACCGGGGGAATTCGCAGCAAGGAGGCACGAAAACCGGGAGAGGATTTGGGACACGGCACGAGCGAGCCAGTGCCCTCGCTGTTTACTTTTAAGATTGGTGACCCGCGACTGAAGGGCTTGATGGGAGTTTCGGTGCCGTGGGCGCAGGTGAAGGCGGACAAGTTCGAGGCGGAGGGACCGCTGCTCATTACGCACTGGGGGCTGAGCGGGCCGGCGATTTTGAAGGTCTCGGCCTGGGGCGCACGGGAGTTGGCGGAGAGGAACTATCGCTTCAAATTAGAGGTGAATTGGACCGGAACAGAGACTGCGGAATCAGTCACGGAGGTCTTTGAAAAACACCGCCGGGA
>CALBVA010000217.1 GCA_937969125.1 uncultured Verrucomicrobiales bacterium
TGAAGCAATTCCGCCTTAATGAAGACGGGGAGATTTTGATCTGTGAGGAGAGCATGGAAGTGATGGCGAGCGAGCCTGAGAGCTTCCCCTCCGCGAGTCTGGTGATCGAGGTTTCGATAGGTTAAGCTCACTGCAGCAAGATTTACAAAGGCCGGAGACCGATCCTGAAAGAGACCCTCGTAGCGTTTCACACTTTCGAAGTCGTCGGACTTCGGCTGATTCCAGACGGTAAGCATTTCCCGAAAAGTGAGGGCGGCGAAGAGCGCGCGGCCACGCTGATCGAGAGAACCGAGCCAATCGTCAAAGGCGGCATCAACTGCGCTTCTCATTGGATCGACATCCTCTTCCTTTTCTTTTTCCTGAGCCGAGGAGAGGAAGGCTTGCCAGACCCAAACCAAGGCATCCCCCTCGGCGGCAGGTTCGAGGATGCGATCTTGGAACGGACCCGCATAGAAATCAGAGAGGATGGCGAGGCACAGGGGAGTATCGGCCAAATCGGCCTGTGCTGCGACCTTGTGGAGCGAGCGTTCCCATTGTTGGAGAACCCTATCACTCTTTCTGCCGAGGCGGTCATTCAGTCCACGCCGGGAGAGCTGGAAGGCGCGGTCCCGGTGATTACGGGCGAACTTAAGAATCATTTTCCAAAATGCTTCCGCTTCCATCTCCGCGATCCCGGGAATCCCCTCTTCGATCCACAGATCGAGCTTAGCCATCTCGGCTTTTGCCGAATCATCAGCAAGCTTCCGGAAAAAGGCACGGGTCTCGAATGAGGTGGACTTAGGAGCCAAATCGGGGAACCAACGACAGAGCAGGGCGACGGTGCGGGGTTGGGAAAAGGCAGCCATTTCCCGAATGACGCCGAGGTTTTTTTCAAGGAAAGGGAGGATGAGCTTTACGGCGTCTTCTTGTGGAAGGAGGGATGCCCTAGCGATGGTCACAAGAACCGGGTCGAGGCCTGCTTCTTTCTCGAGTGAATCAGCGAGTTCCTGGGAATGGAGCGAGCGACGATTGAACTCTATCCGGGAAATGGCCTCGGCGAGCATCAGGAGATAACCCGGTGTGGGTGATTTCCCATCAGGCGAGGGATGTAGGAGCTTTTTGGTGACCAGGTTTTTAAGGATATGTGAAGGACTTGAAACTTTCCCAACCCAAGCCTCCTTGATGGTTTCAGTGAGATTAGGAAAGGCCCCTTCGAGCTGGTGCTCACCCAGAAGAGCGAGAGTAGGGAGGACCAGGGCCTCATGGGATAAGAGCGAGCGAAAGAGAGAGCTCGCTTCGGAAAATTGCCTACCACCACGAGCGAGAGTGAACCGAGCATCTGACTCGCGGAGAAGGTGCCATTTCTCTGCCGGACCGAGTCGGGCTTCGAGAAAGGCCTTGGTGAAGGACATCACTGGAGTCGTGTTCGGGGCCTTAGCACGCCAATTAATCCAAGTATTTAAAAACTGATGATCGCTTAGCGTCTGTCTAATGAAGACCGCCGGAGATGGTTCCCGATAATGCTTTGCTAGAAGGCGATCGAGTTCCGTAGTCCAGTCGCCGGGCTTGGCCTCGGAGAGGATGATCTGTTTGGCAAAAGTGATGAGCTTCTCGCTCGTGAGATGTTTCTCGCGCTGCGTCCATGCCTGGAAGGCGGAGTCGGCAGCCGCAGGATTGAGGTGCGAAACGAGAGCAATTTCCAGGGCAGTGGCGAAGTCGCGATATTTGGCAGGATCAACCTCTGCCAGAGCAGTGAGTTGCTGAGGAGTGAAGAGGTTCCTTCCGGATGCGACTAGCTGCGAGGCAAGAAAATCGATGGGGGAAGAGGCGGTGAGGGGTGACTCTCTATAGAGCGTCACCCCGTAAAGACTAGGGAGCGTCACCCCGTAAAGACTAGGGGAGCCTGTTCCCGAGTTGAGATTCCAAAGACCGTTATTTCCAGAGTATGATGGACCGCGATTTCTCAAAGTCGCGATCATCGATGGCATGGCTTCCTGAGCGAGCTTGATCAGGTGGGCTAAATCCAACCCAAGACCTTCGCGGGAAGCGTGAAGGAGCATGAAACCTTGCTCAGACGTCTGTTGATGCCGCAGCATGGCCCGGAAAGCACGAAGAAAGGTCGCATTCCGGAATGCCGTGATTCTGGGTTCGGCGGTCGAAACTTCGTCCAGAGAATTGGTGATCAGAGGAGTCCCCCATGAGTTAATCAGTGAACGATCACTAACGGTCTGGAGAAGGTAGTGAGGAGCCCAGCTGAGGTCACGGGCGTGATCATCCGAGGGCTCCAACTCTTCTAGAACGACTGCCGTAAGTTCGCACATTCGGAGGTGGTCTTTGAAGCCCGATGATTTTCGCACTACGCTCCATCCTTTGAATTCTGATGGTTTTCGTACTACGCTCCATAGTCCCCGGATGATTCGGCTCGTGGGTTCATCGTCAATCGCTCCGTCTTTCCGGATCACGATTTCTTCGTCCTTGAGTTCCTGGAAAGGTGTGGAAAGGGCGAGGCCCACCATGGCCTCTATGAGGTCGGGATGATCAGATAAGATTTCCCGATACAGCCTGGAGGCCGTCTCGCTCTTCTTAAAGCGGCGATGAGCCTTGGCAAATTCCAGACGGCGCTTCTTACTCTTACTGTCGCCGGGATCGAGCTGAGCGAGCATGAGATCGACCAATTTGAACTTGGCCAGCTTCGCCTCAAATCCTTCGCCTTGCTGAGCAAAGGGGTTGGCATTGAGTCCCCGGCGATATTGCTTCGCAGCCTCGCGGGCTGCGCCCTCAAGATTTCCCTTTTTTGCGAGTTCGGTAATTTTATCGACCTGTTGGTGGCTGGCATTCTTGCCGAGAGAAGAGCCTCCCGCACGCTGAGCCTTGAGACCGGTAGTCCAACGATTTGCTTCCTTCTCAAGACCTAGAGTGACGAGAATTTTAATCAAACGATCTTGTTCATCCCTTCCAGTGGTTTTTCGTCGTAGGCGCAAAGCAGCACGGCGAGCGGGTTCCAGATCAAGCCCTTTGACTTCATGATTGATCAGCTGCGCCGCCACGAAGGCAATCTGGCGATCTAGATCAGTGCGAGCGTTTTTAGAGAGAGGGTGCTTTTGTAAGCTCAGCAGTGCTGCGTATCCGCGAGGGTCATTGGAGCGATGATACCAACCAGCGGCAAAGCGGAGGTCGCTCTCATCTTCCGAGGCTAGCATAGGGGCGATGAGAGACTCCTCCTCACCGGTTTCCAGGCTGATGTGAACGAGGGCTCGGAGGTGAGAATTTTCAATCCGGTGCAGTTCGTGCTGGAGAACGAGCGCTGCTTCTTTACCTGAAAATCTGCCCCCCTCTCCGTGCATTCCCTGGATTGTCAGCTGCTGGATGTTGAAAGGATCATCTTCACCGGCGTTTTGACTCGGGGGCGGAGGGAAGAGTGCCGCGAGCTGAGCTGGCACTTTCTCCATCACGAGAGGAGGAAAGGTGGGACCCGACAACCTGGCGGGGAGTTGATTTCCAGAGGAAAACCACCAAGCCCCGATCACGGGATTTCTTCCGCTCTTTCCCTTCGATTCCTCCTGCCACTGGCAAAGGCGATTGATAAGAATGAGTGCTTCCTCTGGCATTTTCCGGTGAAGTAAATGGCCGACGACTGGGCAGATCCAACCCCAGTTAGTAGGGCGGTCTTCCAAGGTGAGTGCATAGTCCGCAAGAACCTCCCGGATGGGTGCGGTGTTACCACGAATCATCTGGATATGCGGATCTCCATTAAAAAGAGCAGAGCTGTACCAGCCGAGCACCTCGTTTACCTTATCTTTATCTTTCGGAACTGATTTAAGAGCCCTTCCCAGAATATCGGCAATGGCCGCCGAAGAAGTGTTTCCCTGCCAAACCGCTGAGAGGAGAATTGAGGAGAGCTTTAGCGGATTTTCCGCACCTAAGAGCTTTTCCGCTCTCTTGAGATCTTCGGAATCCAAGCCTGAACTTCCAGCTTTGAGATTGTAGTAAAGGAAGGCCAGAGAGAGATCATCGGGACGCGACTGATAGCGAGCCTCCAGAACGGGTAATATCATCTGAGGTTGATCTGCATGAGTTCGCAACATCACAAAAAGATCCAAATCACGGAGACCCGGGAGCGTGAGAGCAGCATGAGCTTCACCCCGGCGGTTCTGCGGTAATTTACTAAGCAATAAACTCCCCTGAAGAATGGAGAGAATACGCACCTCTTTCGCCGAACCGGGGAGCCGAACAGGGCTTTGAACAGTCGGAAAATTTCCAAAATGATACGGTGATCGAAAGATAAAGCCTGCATAGGGCTGGAGCTCCGCCCAGCCATTCCCCTCAGGCAATTCCTCGAAATAATTGGTCGTATGGTTCTTCGCATTTTTGGCAATAAGAGGCTGTATTCCCGGAAGCTCGTGGTCGATTTCAAGTAACGGGAGGAATTGTGCAAAAGCCTCCTCTACCCGCCCCTCATCCTGCAGGATCACGCCCTTCAAATACTGCAACCGCCAGTCTGACGGAGTGGCGACGAGGAACTCATTGAGAAATGCCAAGGCATGCTCGCCCTCCGAGGCTGCGACCAGCGAAAGCACCACAGACTCGATGACGCGAGGGTCCTTCATGAGATCGGGGAGTTGACCAAGGATCTCCAATCCCGCGCGAATCTCACCGTTTTTCAGGAGAAAATTCGCAAGGCGGCGTTTCGATTTAGGAGTCTGATCACGCCTCGCGATTTCTCGGAGAGTCTCGACGGCCCGTTCAATCTCCCCTTCCTTCTCCTCCACTTTGACGATGCGTGTGAGGAGCACGGTGTCATCCGGGCGACGCCGGGAGGCCTCCAGCATAGCGGCGCGACGATCTTCATATCGATTCAAGACTCGATGGATCTCAGCAATCGCAAGCAGCGGGGCTACGGCGCGGGGATTTCTCCGTTTCCGACGGTCGAAATCTGCCAGGAGCTCTTCCAATCGCCCTTCCTTCTCAGCCAGGGTCGCCAGTTTTCCGGCCCACTTCAGCTGGCTCTCCAGGCGGTCGGATTCCTCGTAGAGCTGTTCGTAAATCCGGATCGCGGCAGAATTGTCACCGGCTTCGATCAAGGCTGCGGCGAGGGTGGCTCGGCGATCCTCATCCGCCCCGAATTTCCCAATCATGCGGCGTAACTCCACCACGGCATTGTCTGGACGGTCGAGAGCGCCGAGGAGCCGGGCACGGCGTAGCCAGGCGGACTGGTCGCCGGGAGCGAGAAGCTTCCACTCATCCACTGCGACGAGTGCACCCTCGAGGTCATCGGCCTGTTCGAGGAGGTCTACGAGGCGACGGAGGTGGACCGTCTTGCGACCTTCCGGAGTGGCGATGATCTCGCGCAGGATCTGAATCGCTGAGGCAAAATCGCCTTCCATTTCCTCAAGACGGATGCGGTAAAAACGCGCGAGCAAGCCACCCTCGGCCTTTTCCTGGATTTCAGCAGATTTGAGAATGCGGACCGCCTCCCGGGAGTCATCCATGGAAATATGAAGGGCGGCGAGGAGGCATTTCCGGGCGATCTTGGCATCTTCCATGGCGGACAAATCGCGGATCAGTCTCTCTTCCTGGTCGGCGCGCTTCACGACACGAAGGGCGATACGAATGCTACTCTCCAACTCGGTGGGCGTAGCTGCGAGATCCACCAAGTGCAGGGCATGGGGCATGACCTTTTGCGCGGAGGCCCGGTCATCAGCGAGAGAACAGAGCTGAGTCAGGATGAGGGGATCATTGCCGAAATCCCCAATACGCCGGAGCAGAAGGGCGAGCGACTCCGGCTTTTTCCCAGCGGCAGCGAGCGAGCGACTCACCCGTAGGATGCCCTCGCGGCCCGCCCCCTTGGCCATCGCGAGCCAGATTTTCAAGGCCTCCTCTTGCTTGCCATTCACCATCAAGCGACCAGCGAGAGCCTCAGTGATTTCGTCAGAGCCGGGAAACTTCTCCCGCCCGGCGCGGAGTATCTTCTCAGCTCCCTCACCGAGCTTCAGCTGCGCATACAGGGCCGCAGTGGTGACGATCCCGCCCGCTTCCTCACCACGTAAATCAGCGATTTTAGTGAGGGCTCTCTTGAGGGCCTTATCATTTCCGAGTTTCGATTCCAGACGAGCTAATCGCTCCCAGAGAAGGTCGTCATTGATCCGGAGATCCACAAGTGCTGCCAACTCGGTACGGGCTTCCTTCCACAGCTCATTTTCCTGGAGAAAAGCGATAAATTCCTCCCGATTCCCCAGATCACCCGGCGTGATTTTCAAGATCTCACGGAAGAGCGTGACCGCTTCCACCAGCTCGCCATTGCGAGCCATCTGGCGGGCCAGAGCTTTGCGGATCGAGACGCGACGCGGGTAGGTTTCGCGAAGAGTTTGGTAGAAGGCACGGAGGCCGCGGATATCGTCCTCGCGTTCGAACACGCGCTCAATCTGTGCGAGCACCTCCCGCTCTAGCCAAGTCCCCTCACCCGTGACGGAAAGAATCTTCTGATAGGTTTTTAGCGCATCATCACGATCATCCCGGAGAAGGAAGAGCTCGCTAAGCCGGAGTTGTCGAAGGGCTTTTTGATAGGGATCGCTGCTCAGTGAAACGAGCTTGGTGCAGGCCTCAATCGCTTCTCTATATAGACCTTCGGCGACGAAGACCTCAATCACGCTCTCCAGTAGATCCTCATCATCGGGATTTTCAGCAACAAGCTCTTGCCAAACGATCACCGCTTCCGCGATCCGTCCGGAGCGGGCGAGGAAAAGCCCCTTCAACCGAGCGGCTTCGTTCGCCTTTCTCGGATCGGCAGCTGCTTTTTCGAGGTCGGCGAGCGCGGCATCGAAGGAGAGCAGTCCCGCCTGAAACCTCGCGCGACGAAGAAACAGGGTGGCATTGCCCCCAGCGCGCTTCACCGCTTCATCGAGAGCCATGAGCGTCGCATCGTCCTCACCAAGGTGTTCCCGCAGGCTCGCCAGCACCTGCCACTCCGCAGCTCCACCTTTCTTTGCGGAGTTCTCGAGAAAGTCCGTCAATCCGGCCTTACTCCCGGTATCCAGCCAGGCCTCCACGAAGCGATTGAAGACGATGGGATTGCCCGGCTTTTTTAGAAGAAGCTCGTGGTAGCGCGCCGCTTTTTCATTCGGGGCCTCGACAATGAGTTCCGCCGCTTTCTCCGCTCCCACTTTCTCTTGTGCGGAAGCCAGTCCGCCCACCAGAAGGAGGCTGCCCAAAAGCCCCCGCGAAATCAGCCTCATCTTCATCATCTTGTCTTAAGCGATGCCCCACCGCCGACCAGTTCAAAGAATTACCTATCTCTCTTTTAATTAAAAATGTCCTTAATTTAACTTTGGCAGAATAAATCTTTTGATGTCTCCTCTTGGAAGTATGTCGGACAGAGAATTGATGCCCTGGGAGAAGATCGGGCCTTCGTATAAAAAGGACTACAAGCGGGCCGGGATGCTGGTCGACCTCCAGCGCTGCATCGGTTGTCATTCGTGTTCGGTCTCCTGCAAGACGGAAAATGATGTCCCACTGGGGAATTTCCGCATGCGTGTCCGTTATCTGGAGCAGCCGGATAATAAGCAGATCACCTTCGCACCGATGATCTGCATGCACTGCGTCGATGCGCCCTGCATGAAGGCTTGTCCTTCCAAGGCGATCCGCAAGCAGGATGACGGACGTATTTATGTCGATGAATCCCGCTGTGATTTAGAGAAGGAATGTGTCGAAGCCTGCCCCTACGGCGCGATCTCCATCAACGTCGAAAAGGAAGTCGCCGAGAAGTGCGACTTCTGCCAGCACCGCACCGATGTCGGATTGGAACCGGCCTGTGTCGATAACTGCCCGACCGATGCCCTCGTCTTCGGCGACCTCGATGATCCCGAATCGCGGATCTCCAAAATGGCCGCACAGCGAAAGGCCAAATCCTGGAAACCCGAGGCGAAGACCAATCCCTCCGTCCTCTATGTAGACCACGATCCATGGATGGAGAAATTGGCAAACACCGGCGTCCAGCTGGACCCGAAGGACCAAGACATCACTTACGAGCAAAACAATCTCGGAGCCAAGCAGCCTAAATAACTTTTCAACCCGTTAACCCAATAACCGGTCCCATGTCAGATCTCAATCGCCGCCACCTTCTCAAGCTCGGCTCCACCCTCCTCGCCAGTGCCTTCACTCCGCTGAAGGTCTCCGCTCAAGCCACCAAAGGCACCTCTCCCAGCTTCGGCACGCTCGGCCGACTCGATTACACCAAGGCCAAGGCCACCCCATCCATCTGCTTCGCCTGCACGAATCACTGCGGCGTCATCGGCTGGGTGCAAGATGGCATCGTCCGTAAGATCGAGGGCAACCCGCTCGATCCAAACTCCGCGGGCAACATTTGCTCCAAGGCTCAGGGAATGATTTCCTACACCTATTATCCGGAACGCATCCTCTACCCGCTCCGCCGCGTCGGAAAGCGCGGCGAAGGAAAGTGGAAGCGCATCACCTGGGATGAGGCTTACGATGAACTCGCGGCCAAGCTGAAACCGCTCCGCGAAAACGGCACGCCGGAAGAATTCGTCTTCCACTACGGGCGGGACAAGACGAAGGGCGTCACGAAGCACTTTACCAATGCCTTCGGCACCCCTCATCGTCTCAATCGCCGGTCAATCTGCTCCTCCAACCGGCGCGCGCCCCTCATGTCTTTCTACGGTCGCGACTTCGAGTGGGAGACCCAGGACCTCGAAAATACCAAGTATGTCATCAACTGGGGCGGCAATCCTTACGAAGCCTATCAAGGTGGCCTCTTCATGGCACACCGCCTGCAAAAGGCCATCGTCGAAAAGGGTGCGAAACTCGTCACCTTTGAAGTTCGCCCCTCCAATACGGCCTCGAAATCGCACGAGTATTATCCCGTGATGCCCGGCACCGATGGCGCCATCGCCGGAGCCATGATCCACACCATACTGAAGGAAGGATTAGAGGATAAAACCTTCTGGAACCGCTGGGCGAATTACCCTCTCGAAAAACTCACCGAAGACGTCAAAACCTATACACCCGAGTGGGCCGAGAAGAAGTCGGGAGTCCCCGCCGCCGATATCCGCCGCATCGCCATCGAGTTCGCCAAAGCCGCTCCCGCCTGCTGCACCATGTCGAATCGTGGTAGCGCAAAGCACTACAACGGCACCCAAGCCGACCGCCTCATCCGCACCCTCGATGTCCTCGTCGGAAACGTCGGAAAACCTGGTGGTTATTGCCTCTCCTCCCTCCGCGGCTGGTCCGGCCACTATGGGCAGGAAGGATTGCCCAAGCTCAAGCTCCCCGAGCCAAAAGCACCCTCTCCAAAACCCTGGGGCATTGGCGAAGGCTTCAATGAAACCGCCTTCAAAAAGCTTCCCAAGGAAGTGCAGGACCGTGTCAATGCCTTCCCCGACAAGTGGAAGAAGAAATACTACGGCGAACTCGCAACTCCGTCCGAGTATCCTCTCTCCTGGCACTGGTATTCCATGCGCGTCGGCCAGCTGGTCTATCCCTATATCAAGGAGGGCCGCCAAAAGGTCAGCGTCTACATGTCCTTCACTCTCGGCGCCTCCTTCGGATACCCCGAAGCGAACCTCGTCCGTGAGGTCCTGCAGGATGAAAAGCTCATCCCCTTCCACGTCGCGATTGACATCGGCTACGGCGAGCAAACCGCCCTCGCCGATATGATCCTCCCCGAGGCCACCAGCCTTGAGCGTTGGGACTATCACTCCACCAATAACTACGGACTCATCCCCTACACCGGCATCCGCCAACCCCTCGTCAAACCGCAGGGCGAATCGAAAACCATGCCGGAAATGTTCCGCGAGCTAGCCCGCAAGATCGGCGGAGGCATGGAGAAGCATTTCACCTACAACGACGACGAATCACTCTACAAAGATTGGTATAAAAACCTCCCGATTTCATGGGAGGAATTTAAGCGTCGCGGCATTTGGCAGAATAAGACCCGCGAGAAGGATTATGAACTTTATGAACGCCCTCTGACCGAGGCTGAACTTAAGGATTCGAAGATCCGCCCCAATTCAATCACCAATCACGGAGGATCAAACGAAGGAAGCATTGTCGAAGATGCAAAAGGCAAAGCCATCGGCATCATCAAAGGCGGCAAGCCCGTCCGCGGCTTCCCCACCCCGAATCGCATCATCAACGTCTTCGACCCCATCTTCCCCGAAGCCGCCAAAGCCGTCGGCCTCCCACTCAGCGATGGCAATGCCTCCCCCGTCCCCGTATATCACGAGGTCCCGGAGCACGTAGATCTCGCCGAGGACAACTACATCTTCTCCACCTTTAAGTGGAACGTCCACACCCAGGGCCGCTCCGGCCACTGGAAGTATGCTGCCGAAATCATCCACACCAATCCCGCCTTCATGCACCCCGAGACCGGGAAAAAACTCGGCGTGAAAGAAGGCGACAGCGTGGAGATCTCCGTCTTCCGCCCCACCGGCCACACCTACCGTAGCGGCGAAAAAGGCGTCATGGGCAGCTTTAAAAATCACGTCCGCTTCCTGAAAGGAATGCATCCGAAAGTCGTCATGTGCTCTCACCACGTTGGCCACTTCGAGCACGGCATCGTCGGGAAATCCGACACCTCCGAATCCTCCCCCGCTCCGGGTAAAGACGCCAAACTCACCGACCAGGACCTCAAAAAAGGCGTCTGGTGGTCCAAGAAACGAGGCGGCATTGGCGGCGGCGTCCACAT
>CALBVA010000218.1 GCA_937969125.1 uncultured Verrucomicrobiales bacterium
AAGCATCCAGTTCGGAAATCATAGTCAAGATTTATGTTAGTTGAAGTAATTATTTGAAATTAATTTACAGCAATAAAAATATCAACTTCCGCATCCGTTGGATTTTGTGCCTTTGCCCCATAGACTTCAAAATCTGCGGTATAAGTACGTGGTAAATTTAATGACCAAATCTTACCCCATTCTCGACCGATAGCTCCTTTCGTTAGATCTCCTCTAGTTGTAAATTTTTGATATTTCCCTCCAGGGAAAGTCATTCCTTTCATTCCTGTAGGTACATTTTCTAAATTTTTGACCTTACAACCTAGCAAGGTCGTATAGGGTTCCGTGTGATCTTTTACATAATCGGTATAGATACAAAATATCTCATCATCAATTTTGTTCGGAATTTGAGCGGCTACTTGTCCTTGCATAAATCGTCCCCATAGTGCTGGAATATCTTGCATGGCTTGGTTGTTTTCGTTAGTAGTTCTTACACTAATACCGATGATGTGAAAAGAATCGTGCTTTACTGTACTCATGATAAAAAGTTTAATGGTTGAAAAAATAATTGTTTTAATGCCGAATTGAAATAGATTACTTTCGCTTTGGTGAGTACAAATTTAGGAGGGGAGAATGACAGCCCTATGTCAGGGGTTGTTAAAGAATATGATTTTTTTGAAAAAAATTAAATAAAACTGCTAATCTGGCAACTTATAACGAAGGAAAATTGGGGTTGCAGTATAAGGAGTTCCTATTGAGAGAGGCAAGTTTGTTTGGAAAAGAAGATTGATGAATAAAGAGAGTAGGAGAGAGAAATTTATAGTTTTTTGTAAAAGTGATAAAATCCACCCAAAGGGTGGGCCCACCCTCCGCGCGCAAGCCCCGCTGGTTGCGCCCTAGCTAGTTCTTCACCTAAGCAAAGCACTGCTACCCAAACCCAGATGATCAAGTCATCTGTTTGATAAAAAAGGAAGAAGTTTTCAAAATGTGCACTTAATGAAAGCACCTCTGCTATACTAAGACGCGCGACCCCCTCAAATTCCATACTTTTTTATCAAGTATTTTTAAAATTAAATTTGAATGATGTATAAAACATTGATTTTAAAAGGGATATGGGGTACTTGAAATATAAGTTGTTTAATAATGGAGATTGGGAAAATGATTACTCATTTATTTTTTATTTCCTTTTTTCAAAGCACGATTAAAATAATCGATTAAAACAAAATCACGAGTATCATATTTTTCATCGAGTAGTTGTAGCGTATGAATTCGATCTAATCGAAATTCCCGATAATCTTTTCGGAGACGACACCAAGCGATGACGATCCAATTGTCTTGCGTATGATACATGGCTTGTGGTTCTATTTCTCGAAAGGAGATTTCACTTTTATAAAGTGTTTCGTATTTAATTTTAGCAACTTGAAGATTCGTAATTGCTATTTGAATGGTGGATAAATAATTACTAGTTGTATCTCGATTAAAATTTTTGACATAGACAATTCGGTCGGAGAGGAGTCCTACTTTATCTTTGTCAGTGTATCGAAGAATTGCTTTGATTTTTGAAGGCAGAAAAAGTGGGGGTCTTTTAGATCCTCCCAAATGGTATTTGAGAGCTTGGTTTGTGATGTTTTTTTAGCCTTTCTAAAAATCAAAGTTAAGGTCGGCAGGTCATGAGCAAAACTGCGGGTGTTATCGGAGCTTCGGGTTGGTTGGGCGTTCATCTTTCGACCGCCCTGGCGGCAAGAGGTTGGAATGTTGTGGGTTATTCCCGGTCGAAAAAAGAAGATGACAAAATCGAGTGGCGACAGTGGGATGGAGAGGGCGAGATTGATCTTGGCGGGATCGATTCTGTGATCAATCTGGCAGGCGAGGCGATCGATCAACGATGGAATGTGGAGCGCAAGAAAGCCTTTCGTAAGAGCCGGGTCGATCTCACCCGGAATTTGGTGCAGGCCATGGAGGCCACCGGTGTGAAGACACTGCTCAACGGCTCGGCGGTTGGTTTTTACGGGGATCGCAATGATGATTTTCTTCCTGAATCGGAGCCTCATGGTTCTGGATATCTTGCGAAGCTCTGTGTTGATTGGGAGGAAGCGGCTTCGACCGATGAAGACATCCGCGTTTGCTTACTACGGACTGGGGTGGTTTTGGGAAATGGCGGGCGGGCTTGGGATAAGATCGAAGGCCTCTTCAAGTGGGGCATCGGGGGACGCCTTGGAAGTGGGGAGCAATTCATGCCATGGATTCATCTCGATGATGAGATCGCGGCGATCATTCATTGTCTGGAAAACGAAATCTCGGGTCCGGTGAATCTTGTGGCACCTGAATCTGAGCGGAATCGGGACTTTACCAAAGCGGTTGGGCGGGCTCTCAATCGCCCCACGATTTTTCCGACGCCGGCGTTCATGCTGAAACTCGTGCTGGGAGATTTCGCCGAGGAGGGCTTGTTGTCCAGCATGCGTGTGGTGCCGAAGGTGCTGGAGGAGACCGGCTTCTCGTTTGCGTATCCGGATCTGAAGTCGGCATTGTCTAATTTGACCCGTTGACGCGCTTCCGCCGCTCCGATAAGGCTGACTCGTGAGCGATCAACCGACCACCCCAGATACTCCCGAAGATGTTGCAGCAGCACCCGCCGATGCAGAAGTGACCGATTCAGGGCTCGCCTCGAAGGTCCTGCAAGCAGGTTCCGGCAATGATAAACCCGGACCGCGCGACACTGTCGAAGTCCACTACAGCGGCTGGACTACTGATGGAAAGCTCTTCGATAGCTCCGTGCAGCGTGGCGAGAAAATCTCCTTTCCGCTGAATGGCGTCATTCCGGGCTGGACCGAAGGCCTCCAGCACATGGTGGTGGGTGAAAAGCGTCGCTTCTGGATTCCTGCGGCACTGGCCTATGGTGAGACGCCTTCCAGCCCCGGTGCTCCGGCGGGCAATCTCACCTTTGATGTGGAACTCTTTGCCATCATGGCGGCACCCGAAGCCCCAGCCACTCCTGAGAATCTCACTGCTCCCGCAGATGCGGAGAAGTCATTTTCCGGGCTAGCACACCAGGTCCTCGAAGCCGGTGATGGCGGTGCGAAGCCGGGTGAAGCTGACATTGTCACGGTGCACTTCACCGGATGGCTGGAGGATGGTTCATTTCTGGAGAGTACGGTGATGAAGGATCAGCCTGCTCAATTCAAGCTGGACCAGGTCAGTATCAAGGGCTGGGTCGAGGGACTGCAGCTGATGGAGAAAGGGGAGAAGCGCCGCTTTTGGATTCCTGCCGCACTGGGCTTTGGGGAGAATCCGCCTCCGGGTGCCCCGAAGGGGAATCTGATCTTCGATTTCGAACTCCTCGAGTTTAAGGGGATGCCCAAGCCGAAACCTCCCATCGAGGCTCCGGCTGATGTCGCGGCCGCTCCGGCTGATGCCAATGTCACCGGCTCGGGTTTGGCATCCAAGGTTCTTAAGGAAGGCAATGGTTCGGCACATCCTGCGGCGACTGATGAAGTCCTCGTCCACTACACTGGTTGGACCACTGACGGGAAGATGTTCGATAGCTCCGTCCAACGCGACGAGCCAATCTCCTTTCCTTTGAACGGTGTCATTGCCGGCTGGACCGAAGGAGTGCAGCTCATGGTGGAGGGGGAGACCCGCCGCTTCTGGATTCCCGGGGACCTCGCTTACGGTGAGACTCCCAGCCGTCCCGGCGCACCAGCAGGGATGCTCTGCTTCGATGTCGAGCTGATCAAAATCGGTGGATAGAGAAGAGAGAGAGCTTTGGTGGTCGATGCCTCTTGCAGTCGATTCCTAATGCTTTAGCCTTCACTTCGATTTATGAAATTGAAGTTTTGCGGAGCAGCAGGGACGACCACGGGGTCGCAGCATCTTTTGGAAGTCAATGGCCAGCGCATCCTTCTGGATTGCGGACTCTATCAAGGGCGCCGGAAGGATGCTCATGAGATCAATTGTTGCTTTCCGCACTTCGACCCGAAGTCCATCGATCACGTTATTCTCTCGCATGCGCATATCGATCACAGTGGTAATCTTCCCAATCTGACCAGTAAGGGTTTCGAGGGGAATATCTATGCCACCTTCGGCACCCGTGACCTCTGCCAGGTCATGCTCGCGGACTCGGCACGCATTCAGCAGTCCGACGCGAAGTGGGTCAATAAGCACCGCAAAAAGGACGGGCTTGAACCGATTGAGCCACTCTACAGTCCCATCGATGCGGAGCTCTGCCTCCGCCAGTTTGTGAATGTCGGTTATAACCGTAAGATGATGATCTGTAAGGGTGTCGAGATGACTTTCATTGATGCCGGTCACATTCTCGGAAGTGCGCAGATCATCCTTGATATCGAGGACGAGGCAGACGGGAAAAAGAAACGCCTCCTTTTCTCCGGCGATGTCGGACGGGGGGACAATGACCTCCTTCGCGATCCTGTCTCCTGTGAAGGCGTGGACTACCTGCTCATGGAAAGCACCTACGGCGGCCGGGAGCACGAACTCGGCACCGGGGCTGATGAGAAGGTTGCCGAGATTCTCAGCACCGCGCTGAAAAAAGGGGGGAAGGTTATCATTCCAGCCTTCGCGGTCGAGCGGACGCAGCAACTGCTCTATGTCCTCCATCAACTCTTTGCTGAGGGGAAGATTCCCGAGGTTCCCGTCTTCGTAGACAGCCCGCTGGCGGTCAATGCCACCGAGATTTTCCGCCTCCACCCGGAGTGTTTTAACGAGGAGGTTTACAAGGTCCTCTTTGATAAGAACAATCCCTTCGGCTTCGAAGGCCTCACTCTCATCCGGTCTGTTCAAAAGTCGAAGGACCTGAACGAGCGGGAAGGGCAGGCGATTATTATTTCCGCTTCCGGCATGTGTGAGGCGGGGCGCATTCTCCATCACCTTAAGAACAGCATCGGGGATCCGAAGAACACCGTTCTTTTTGTGGGATATTGTGCGGAGAATACTCTCGGGTATCGGATCCGTTCGCGTGATGAGAAGGTGAAAATCTTTGGAAAGGAATACCCGCTCCGGGCAAATGTGGAGATCATGGATTCCTTCTCTGGTCATGCCGATCACTCGGAGTTGATGGAATACTTCCACGCGATCAAAGGATCGAAGAAAAAGGTCTGGCTGGTCCATGGTGAGACCAGTCGTTCGGAGGCTCTCTGCGATGCTCTGCGTACCGTCCATGATGGTGATGTCGATGTGGCGGAGCTCGGAACCGAAGTCGAATTTTAGAGAAGGCTGGCTCTGACCGGAAATTGTGAGATGGTTCAAATATGCGAACCATCGCCTTCCTTCTTCTTTTGATCTTACCCACCTTTTCTGAAGAGAAACCGCCGGAGACAAAGATCGAAATTCCCAGTTTAAGTGATCTGGCCAAGAAGCTCCTCGGCGAGAAAGGCGGGGACCGCTTGTTCTATTACCCTACCAAAACGGCTCCGAATCATCCTGGGACCTACAACTGGCGGTTTGAAGATGTCTTCTTCAAGTCCGCCGATGGCACGAAGCTCCATGGCTGGTTCATCAAACCGCCGAAGGGCACTGCGGTGAAGGGGACGATTGTCTTCCACCACGGGAATGCCGGTTCGGTAGGGCATCATTTGCCATTCGTGGGCTGGATGATGCGAGGCGGCTATCAGGTGCTTCTTTATGACTACCGTGGCTTTGGGAAGTCGGAGGGGAAGATTACTCGAAAGGGGATCGTGGAGGATGTCCGGGCCGCCTTTGACTACGTGCGTCAGCGGAAGGATGTGAAGGCCTCCCGCCTCATCTCTTTCGGCCATAGTCTTGGCGGCGCGAAGTCACTCGCCGCTCTGGGTCAAAAGGCGGTCCCGGGGCTCCGGGCGGTGATCAGCTATGCTGGCTTCGCTTCGTATCAGGATATGGCCTCCCATGTTGCCGGGAAAACGGGGCGGGAGCTGGTTACCGATGACCTCTCTGCCCGTGATCTGGTGGCTAAGATTTCCCCTGTCCCGCTGCTCATCATTCATGGTGAAAAAGACGGCACCGTTCCGCTGGCGCAGGCGGACATTCTTTTCAAGAAAGCTCAGGAGCCGAAAGTCCTCTGGAAGGTCAAAGGGGGCGGCCATGTCCGCGCTCTCTCTCAAAAGAACGGCGAATATCGAAAGAAGGTCCTTCAGTGGCTGGACCAGCTCCCTGTGAAATGAGCTGAGCCCTCGATCAGTCCGCGACGAGTCCTAGTTCCCGGCGGAGGGTGGCCAGTTGCTCTTCCAGCGAGGCCACTCTTTCCTCCAGAGCGGTTTTCCAGTTGGTGTCAGGTTCAATGACTTCCTCATCCGTCGGTGGGGTAAACTCCAGGTCGCGATATCCGGGTTCTCCGCCAAGGAGGTGGCCGTAGGTTTTGACGCGACGTCCGCCGCCGGCGGGGAGTTCCTTGACGAGTGGACCGTAGGCATACTCGATGAATCCCTGTAGGATCTCCTCGACCTGCTCGGGGGATTCAAAAGGATGGAGTCGCTCGCTACGCTGCTTGATCTCGCCGGCAGTCTGGATCCCTCGCAGGAGGAGCACGGTAAGGACTGCGTTTTCGGCGGAGGAGAGATCGAGAATTTCTGGAAGCTGGTGCTCGTATTTAGGCACGCGGGATCCCGAGATATGGACCTGCATGATGAGGTCTTTTTGACGGAGCGATTGGATGCCCTCCGCCACCTCATCCTCGGTGAGTTTCGTGACGGGGTGACGATTGGATGACTGGTTCGCGGCTGCTTCGAGGCTTTTCAGCGTCATCGGGTAATAGTCCGGCGTGGTGGTCTCCTTTTCGAGAAGGCAACCTAGGATTCGACTCTCAATGAAGTCCAGCTGCAGCTTCGGGAAGTGATTTTTATCATCTGCATCGTTCATGTGGGAACGATGAGGTCGCGAGCGTGTCGTCGCAAGTTTCGCAGGAGCTTACTCGTTTTTTTCTGCAGCCATCGCTTGATCGATGGCTTTCAAAATCCCTGGTCCGATGTCGCGCCAGGTTTTGGTGTGGAAGAGGGCGACAGGGTGTTGGGCAGTCGAATAAGGTCCTAATTTTACGCTGTAGCGCTTTCCGGCATGGGCCGCGACGAGGGACAAATAAGCCTGATCCGCGCTACGGTTGGCGTAGTCCTTCGAGTCCTGAGTTTCGCCAACCGAAAGGAAACCGAGTTCGGTGAAGAGCTCATTGATCTCTTTCCGTGCGGCGGAATTTCGTGGGACCGCGAGGAAGGGGAAGCGGAACCAGCGGTCACGGACGAAGCCGGGTCGCTCGGCCGCGTAGGCCTCGTCCAGGCATTCCTCGACGAAGCGGATGCCCTCAATGCAGCAATCCATTCGGGCGGATCCGAGGCGGAAGCTGCGCATGTTCTGGTGAAAGGCGGTGTGATTGTGTACCTCGAAGAGGAAGACATCGTCTTTCTTGATTTTAATGAGATTCCGGATGGCGGTGACGAAGATCTCGCGCTTTGTCTCGAGGAGAGTTCGGCAGGCTTTTCGGCGTTCCTCACGATTTTTGATCTTTAAAAACGGACGGATCGATGGCGAAGCAAGGCCGGGAACATTGGCAAAAAAGAGGGCGCGAGCACCGCGGGGCGCGAGGTCGTTGGCGATTTCCATCGCACTGGCTTCCTTGTCCGAGAAGGGGACGATCTGGTCATCAAAGGTGAGGACCGCATTGAAGGGATACTTCGGCTCGGTGGGCATGAAGGTGCGCTGGTAAACGCGGCGGTAGGACTTCTTCGGGTCGTCCTTGATGTTGCCAAGCTGGAGACCTTTTTCGAATAGAGCACGGCCCTCGGGTGGCCAGACGGGCTTTTTCTCCTCCTCTTTTTTTTCCTCTATGACCTCTGGAACTGGAGTCTCGGTAGCGGGGGGGGACTGCGCCCAGAGGGCGAGTGGAAAAAGAACGACGGCGAAGATGGTGGAGCGGGTCATCAGATGAAGCTGTTAAAACAGGGCAGATGCAAGAATTGAACTTTTGTCAGTAGGATGTCGAGTCCGGTGATTGGTTGCCGTGATTTGTGTCGAGAGCGTTGGCAGTTTCGCTTTTCAGTTGTGCTTTCGCTGCTAGCGTCACGCCAGTGAAAGCACTGGGACATTTATTCGAGAATAATCAGAAGTGGGCAGAGGAAATGGTGGGGAAGGATCCGCAATTTTTCAGCAATCTCGCCGAGCAACAGTCTCCCAAGTATCTCTGGATCGGATGTTCGGACAGCCGCGTTCCCGCCAATCAGATCATAGGGCTGAATCCTGGCGAGATTTTCGTACATCGGAATGTGGCAAATGTGGTGAGCCAGACAGACCTCAATATGCTCTCGGTGGTGCAATATGCCGTGGAGGTGCTGAAGGTGGAGCACATCATCGTCTGCGGGCACTACGGTTGTGGTGGCGTGGCGGCTTCGGTTGATGGGACGAGGCATGGCTTGATCGATAACTGGATTCAGAACATCGGCGACATCGCGGAAGCTCACGAGGATGAGCTAAAATCGCTGGAGGGGGCAGAGCGCGCTGATCGACTCTGTGAACTGAATGTTCTCTCGCAGACCAAGAATCTCAGCAAAACGACTGTCCTTAAGGGGGCCGGAGATGTGGGCCAAACGGTGAATCTTCACTCCTGGATCTACCGGCTCGATACCGGGCGTCTGATTGACCTCACAGTCTAGTCAGAGAGGTAGTCACCAAGGAGTTCCCGCAGGGTGCCGCGTGCCCGGAAGAGCTGGCTCTTCACTGCGGGGACGGAGAGCTTCAGGATCTCCGCAATCTCTTCGTAGGGCATCTGCTCATAGCGGCGGAGAATGACGGCGAGCCGTTGTTTCTCTGGAAGGCTGCCGATGGCTCGGTCGATGACTCTGCGGAGCTCCGCCTGCTGGAGCGAATCATCCGGCTGTGAGCCGGGTGTATTGTCAGTGGCTTGTTGGTGCCATTCGTCCTGCTGTTCTTCCAGTGAATGCTCCTTTCGCCGTGACTTTTTACGAGTCTCATTGAAGACGAGATTTCGAGTGATCGTGAAGAGAAAGGTGGTGAACTTGGCGGTGGGCTTGTAGCGTTTCGCGGATTTCCAGAGTCGAAGGAAAACCTGTTGGGCGATGTCCTCGCTATCGGGCGAGTGGTTCATCATCTTAGAAACCGTGCCGACCACAGCGTGCTGATGCTTCGTGACGAGGTCGCGGAAAGCCTGCTCGGCGGGAGCTCCGCCGAGCGCAATGACCGACATCAGGGCGATGTCCTCATCATTGCTTTCCTCTTCTTCCATCAGCTTGATGATAAAACCTGATGGAAAGGCACTCGTCCCGAACTATCTGCGACTAATTGTTAGAGGAGTTCCGGAGCAATGAGGTCCTCGAAGGTTTGGCGTTCGCGGACCAGGCGGGCTTCATCACCATCTACGAGGATCTCAGCCGGAAGCGGGTGGGAATTGTAAGTGGAGGCCATGACCATGCCGTAGGCTCCGGCGCTCATGAGGGCGATGAGATCACCAGGCTGGAAGCTGGCGATTTCGCGATTCTGGCAAAAGAAATCTCCGGTTTCGCAAATCGGGCCGACGACGTCGACGCTCTCGACCGTGCCGTCGGCAGCGGGTTCGGTCACGGGGACGATTTCATGGTATCCCTCGTAGAGAGCTGGGCGGATGAGCTGGTGCATTCCGGAATCGACGACCTTGAAGGTCTTAGCCGTGCCCTTCTTCTCGTAGAGGCAGCGCGAAAGCAGGACTCCGGCGTTTCCAGCGATGAAGCGACCGGGCTCGAGGAGGATTTTGAGGCCTAGGGGCTCCAAAACAGGGATCACTGAGTCTGCATATTTCTGCGGCGTAAGCGGGCGAGATTCCTCCGGCTGCGATTCCCACCAATCGGCCTTTCCGGATTCGAGAGCCGGATCATAGACGATGCCAATGCCGCCTCCGATGGAGAAGAACTGGATACCGTAGTCCGACTTGAGTTGGGCGGCGAGCGGGGCGACTTTTTCGACCGCTTCCACAAAGGGATCCACTGCGGTGAGCTGTGAGCCGATGTGCATCTGCAGGCCCTTGAGCTGGAGATTAGGCAGCTTCGAGGCACGCTCGTAAGCACCGGCGATGAGATCAAAGTCGATCCCGAACTTATTCTCCGACTTGCCGGTGGAAATGTATTTATGGGTTTTGGCGTCGACGTTTGGATTTACCCGAAAGGCGATGGGGGCGGTGACGTTCATTTCACCGGCCACTTCGTTGATGAAGGCAGCCTCTTCCTCGGATTCGACATTGATGGAGTAGATCTTTTGCTCCAGGGCATATTCGATTTCGGCGCGGGTCTTGCCCACGCCGGCGAAGGTGCACTTGGCAGGGTCACCACCGGCTTTCAGGATACGGAAGAGCTCGCCACCGGACACGATATCGAAACCGCTGCCCATCTCGACGAGAAGCCGGAGGACGGAGAGATTGGAATTAGCCTTCACGGCATAGGCGACTTCATGGTCAACCCCGGAGAATGCCTGATCCAGCTTCTGAAAGTGGTCTCGGATGGTGCCTGCGGAGTAAGCATAGAGTGGAGTGCCGTATTTTTCGGCCAAAGCGGAAAGGGAGACATTTTCACAGTGGAGCGAGCCGTCGTTGTAGTGGAAGGAGTGCATCGGATTTAAGTGCGCGAATGGTCGTTGAGAGTGCTCCGGTGTCAAGCGCTCTGCGAAGACAGGACGCGGGGAAATTTGGCCAAATGCAAAGAAAAGGTGAGCAATTCCGGAAGTTTGTGGTCTGTATGGTGATGTTAATGGGAATTCGGAAGGGTCAACGGGTCATGTTACAGACGCCCGGTTGGAATACCGCCACACTCGGAGTGTTGGCGATGCTCTCGGTGCATGCGCTCATCCTCGCCATCTGGTATTTCCGTGGTTGGGATGCGATGTGGACGGTCTATGAGTCATACGGCCTCCGATGGGATGGGGTGGCGGCCGGAGGAATCTGGCAGTTGGTGACTCATATGTGGCTGCACGGAGGTTGGGAGCACCTCATTCTCAATGCGCTCCTCTTTTATTATGCGGCGGCCCGGCTCAGCCATGTCCTGAGCGGTCGGCGAATCACGACACTTTTCCTGCTGACCGGTTTCGGTTCTGGGGCGGTGCATGTTCTCGCGCAGGCAATCTTTCCGGCATTGCCAAGCGCACCGCTCGTCGGGGCTTCCGGCGGGATCTTCGGGATGTTGCTCGGATTTTTCACCCTCTCGCCGGATTCGCGGATGCTTTTTCTTCCCGTTTCAGCACGGAATCTCGCAAAGGGAATTATTGTCTCCAGCCTCCTTCTCTTCCTCATGACGCCGGGGCTGGGGGTGCCGCTTTTCTCGACGGTTGGACGCTGGCTGGAGAGCGGCTTCGGAGCGGCACTCTTTAATGTCGCCCATCTCGCCCACTTCACGGGCGGTCTGCTGGGATGGGTTTTCATTGGGCGATTTTTCCCCCCGCTTCTGACCAGTCAGGACCTAGCTGAGATGCGGGCAAAGCGTGAAAAAGGGGAGCTGGCCAAGGAATCCGGATCTGTCCGGACTGGTGGTTGACGTGTTCAATCACCCCTGATTCACTCCGAATCATACATGGCAGATCAAGCTATCCTCGTCGCTGGAGGAGCCGGATATATCGGCTCACACACCGTTCGTCTCCTCAACTCAGAGGGCTATCGCGTAGTGGTTCTCGATAACCTAGTCTACGGACACCGCGATGCCATCGTCGATGACGGCGTCGAGTTCGTCGAGGGAGCGGTGGGAGACAAGGAACTCCTCGTCAGTCTCTTTGAGAAATATCAGTTTGCCGGAGTCATTCACTTTGCCGCTTATGCCTACGTTGGCGAATCGGTTACGGATCCCCTGAAGTATTACCGTAATAACACCGCCGAGCCTCTGACTCTCCTCGAGGTCATGTCAGACTTCGGTTGCAAGTCCTTCGTTTTTTCCTCCACTTGCGCGACTTACGGCGAGCCACAAAAGCTGCCTCTCACCGAGGATCATCCGCAGAACCCCGTGAGCCCTTATGGAAAAAGCAAGCTCATGGTCGAGTGGATCCTGGACGATTGCGATCACGCCTGGGGCTTGAAGAGTGCTGCGCTCCGCTACTTTAATGCCAGTGGCTGCTCAACCGACGGAAAGATCGGGGAGGATCACGATCCCGAGACCCATCTGATTCCGCTCGTTCTGAAGGCGGTCCAAGGGGAAATTCCAGCTCTCACCGTCTTCGGGACCGATTATCCCACACCTGATGGCACCTGCATTCGGGACTATATCCACGTCGAAGATCTCGCTTCAGCTCACATTGCGGCTCTTCGGAAGCTCATCGATGGCGGCGATTCCATTCGCTGTAATCTCGGAACCGGAGTGGGGATCTCGGTCAAGGAGATCATTGATGCGGCGGAGGAAGTCACCGGTCAAAAAGTTCCTGTGACCTATGGCGATCGGCGTCCCGGTGATCCCGCACAGCTCGTGGCAGATCCACAGATGGCCAAAGATCTCCTTGATTGGGAAGCGGAGCGGAAGGACGTCCGGACCATGATCGAGACCGCCTGGCAGTGGATGTCCCAACCGCACGGGGGACACTTTTCCCAATGACCTTTGAGCTCTCGGTCAGAGATATACAGTGTAACTACAACTTTTTGCTTGATCTCCCATCCAGTAAGAACGATCTATTATCCAAGAAATGTTAAGGAAGACCTCTACAATCCAATCTCCGTCAGGAATCCCGCATCGGCTTCAGACCTCATTCCGGCGGGGATTTAGTCTCGTGGAGCTGTTGGCGGTGATGACCATCATTGCTATTCTCTTATCCCTTGCTTCGGTCGGACTGAAGAACGTAGGAAAAGGGCAGGGTATCACCGCCGGTCTCGCCGTGGGTGAAGGCCTCCTTGCCCAGGCTCGTAGCCTCGCAGTGAACCAGAGTTCCAGAGCCCGCCTTGTCATCCATGATGATCTCAATGATGCCATCCCGGAAGAACGGCAGCGTTATCGGCGAATGATGATGATCATGTATAAGGAACTCGACGAAAACGGAGTGGAGCAGAACCAGTGGATTCGCTTCGGACAGCCGGTTTTCCTTCCTGAGCGAGTGTTTTTCAGCCCGGAACTGAGCCTTCGGAACATGGATACGGGGGGGCTTCTGGATACTGATCGCCATCAACTAAGCTCCAAAGTATCAGACAATCATCAGTGTGTGTTCTACGAATTTAACAGCCAGGGAATCTGCACTACCCCCGGAGCTGGATTTGTCCTGGAAACCGGTGCCCGGCCAACCGGAGCAAAAAAACCACGTCTGGGAAAAGGAAAACCTGTCGGAGGATTCGTGGTTCTCCGTAACGGAGGAACCAGCTTGATTCGCGATATCGAACGTATCCCGGTTCAGGAAAACAACTAAACATAACACCTGACACACCATGAAAACCTTCAATAACAGTCGCTCCCGACTTCTTCGCGGATTCACTCTGGCAGAATCCGTCATTGCTCTCGGTATTCTCGTTGTTCTGATCACCGGCTTCCTTGCTGTGTTCGGGCCAGCTGCCTCAACCATCAAGAAGACCCTTTCCACTGACGAAGCCAGCCGCTTGCAGGCGACCTTGATTTTTGAACTCACCCACCTTCGCGAAGGGCAGGAAGAGACCCGCTATCAGGATGATCCGTTCCGCAAGGCCTTCGAATGGATTAGTCAGTCGCATGATAATAATAATGCTATCCTCATTTACAAGTACCGCGCAATTCCTGGTCAAAAGCGTCCTGACGGCACCCTACAGCCAGCTCCACGTGAACTCGGACTTTCGGGCATCGATTTCGTCATCACCCCCATGGTCCGGCGGATCAGTGACAACTTGCTCCAGGAGGATTTGGATTCTATTGATGGACGTGTCTTTTTTGTGAAGCTTAATCAGCTCATCTTTGATGGTGGAGGGATGCGCGTTTCCAATGGAACTGGAACGATTGTTGATCCTCATAAGCCGGGCGAAGATTTCGCACGTCGCCCTGAATCGTTCCCTGAGGCCGTTCTCGCCTTCGAGGCGGAGTATTACAACCTGCCAACCACCTCCTTCCAATACCTCAGCAATGCCTTCGATCCAGATGACTTCACCAAGCCCATCTTCACTCGAAAACTAGCGGTCCGGCGCTAGGCGAAACTATTAACCTGCTGATCCACCTCATTGCATTGTCTCATGAAACACACTCATAACTCACGCCATCAATCGAAGGGCTTCACTCTCGCGGAACTCCTTGTTGCGATGAGCATCACCCTCGTTCTGGTCTCTTTGACCATGATCATCACAGGCTCGGCAATTGATGCCTGGAAAGGTGCTCGTACCGAGATTCGTGCAGCCGGCCAGGCTAAGATCATGCTGAATGCCCTGAGTCGCGACCTCGAATCCATGGTGATTCGTTCCGGTAACAATTATGAGTGGCTCCTGGCTACCGCGAGAGGCGAAGCGGTCGGTCCGGAGAGAGAGAAGAGCCCCAATGCTGTCCGCATGATTTTCCTCACTGGTGCGTCGGATCGTTACAATGGCCAGGCCGGGACCTCCAACGATGGCGGCGGGGATGTTAGCTCGGTCTCCTACGAACTGGACTATGCAGATCCCGTCTGGGGTGACCGCTCGGATGAATTTTCCACCTTCATCCTCTACCGGAAACTCCTCGATCCTGATAAAACTTTTACTCAGGTGGTGCACAAGGACGATCTTGAGCAGGCATTTCGTCAGGGGGGATCTGTTAACGAACTGGCTGATCTTATGTGTGAGAATGTCTATGAGTTCACCACGACCTTCATCATCGATTATCTGGACAGCAATGGCGACCGGAAGACAACCTCTGTTCCTGTCATGTCCAATATCACTGGAACGGATGTCGTGAATTCCTTCTCCATCACAGGAAACGGTCTCGAGCCGAACGGGCAGCCGAACTCCGAATTCCGTGACGGCAAAGTCACCTCCATCGAGCTTTCCATCACAGTCCTCTCTGACGAGGGGGTTAAGATTCTCAAGAAACGCCAGTTCCGGCGTGCAGAGGATAAGGCCAGTTTCATCGAGGAAAATGGCTTTCGCTACTCCAGCACAGTCATCATCCCGCAATTCTAATTTTTTTCAAAGTAATGCTTGATCAAGACCGGAGGCGGGACTAATTCCTCCGGCGTCAGACAGACAGTGCTTAGCGCGGGTGGCGGAATTGGTAGACGCGCCAGACTAAGGATCTGGTGGCCTTTGGGCCGTGGGGGTTCGATTCCCTTCTCGCGCACCATCTGTTTGATCAATCTCTGGAAAGAGCCTCTGAAAAGAGGCTTTTTTTGACTCCTCTTCCTTGGAGGAGATTTTCCGAAAATTTTTGGTCGATTAGCTCAGTGGTAGAGCGCTTGCTTCACACGCAAGATGTCGCTGGTTCAAATCCAGCATCGACCACCATTTCTGGCGGGGAGATTGTCAAAGATAATATAACGATCGAAAGATCGCTGATGC
>CALBVA010000219.1 GCA_937969125.1 uncultured Verrucomicrobiales bacterium
GGGGGAGCCTATCAATAAAGGGCAATTTAGGTTCATTTTAAGTTCCAAGTGATCGGTGTAGAAAGGTAGGTTCACAAAAAATCTCAAAAGGGGGGCAAGAGGCTGATGAGTTGAATTTGGAGAGCTCGTTGAGTCGGGGGATTCAGCAGTGGACTTTTGGGAGAAGCTGAAGTGAATGGTTGCAGAGTGTTTGGCCTCTATTTCGATGCTCCAATAGGCTTTAGGGCAGGTGGAGGATTTTTTATGCGCCTTGCCTCATCCGGGCTCTTGGCGCCGGCAGCAGAGGTCGCTAGAGCGTTTCAAGGGGACCCTTTTAGGGTGGCTAAACGGGTTGATAGCCGATCTGCGATCTCTGATGGGGGAACGTTTTTAAATTCGGAATCACGATCAATCCCGAGTTTTGCGATACTGTTCGTCTCGGAGTTTTCGAAGATATTGCATGTAGCGGGCGCGCTCGGCGATATCGGTATCGACCTTGGGATTCACGAAGGGGTTGTTGGTTCCATATTTCGACCACGGGCCTTTGGGAACTTGTGAGAATTCGATAAAGCGCCAATGAACACGGGCTTTGTTGCCAACCTTGAGGTAGTCACGAATAGCTGGCGAGATATCGATTCCGGCATTTTGATTTTTGGTGTTCTTCGGTTGTTTGTTACCGAATACATATTCCCAATCATCGGTGGTGAAAGGTCCACAATCCTCCCATTGTCCGTAGCAGACCCGCTTGGTGGAGGGGCAATAAATCTGGATCCAGCGGCCCTTGCAAACGGACCGGCCAGGCTTCGTCACAACGCGCTTCCACCACGGGATGACACGGGAGGCCTCCGGGCGGTGCATGCGGTAATTCAGGCAGTCATTGTAGGGGAGTGCGATGTAGAAAGGATTCTGTTTTGGGGTGAACTTGGCAGGAAAATATCCGTTGCGGGCTTTCGGGTCGGGATTGTCGTAGCCTCCGTAGTTTTGTTGCCACTTCTGATCCCAGGATGATTTGTTGTTTGGGGTGGGATTCCGGGGTGTCGGTTTTTCTCCGATCCAGAAGACGGTGGCGGTGATCCGTTTTTTCCACGGGTAAACCGTCTTCTTCTGCAGCTTGAAAGGATTTGGAGGGGCGGGCTGGACCGTGATCTTCGGGCCGGTTTGGGCAGCCGCGAGGGAGATCAGGATCGAGAAAAGGATGACGAGATGTGAGGTCAACGTGCGGCAAGCTAGCGGAATTGGGAAGGATTTCCAGTTCTCTTTGTGGAGGGGCTGAGGGCTTGGAAAACTTTGGAGATTAGTTTTTTGGGCTCTTTCGCGGTGAGGGTTCCGGTCGATCTGGTCAATCGTCGTCTTAGCAGAAACATCACGGACCCTTCTACCTGAGACCTAGAGTCTATCGCCGTAATCGCTTACGAAGTTGTCGCCTCGGCGGTTCCATTCCCTGATCTTCGGGGAGGGCCCAGTCGCGGGTGGGGCTGTAGCGGTCGGGGTCGAGTTTGTTGCTCCAGATATTGAACTCGATGCGGGAAAAGGCACTGAGCTGAAACTCGGCCTGGTCGAAGACCTGTGAGTATCCCTTGATCGATTTACGGTCCATGGAAGAGAGTCGCAGGGTGACAAATCCTCCTTCGTGGAACCACGCACGGACATCGGCGGGATACATCTTTGGTTGATCTTCTTCGCTGGCGAGGGTGATGGTGCTCATGCGCCTGATGGGCACGGCGGCCTTTCCGAATGAAGTTTTCAGAAGAACCAGGCCATCCTTGATACCATCGATCTCACCAATGACGGTATCGCCGTTCACAAGGTTGATTTTCTGTCCTTTTAGCTCATCTCCAAAGCGGTTTTCCTTTTCATCGACCTTCTCATTCGGGGCGAGGGGAAGATTGCCATCCCACTGACTGATGCTGATCTTTGAGAAACGGAGCGGATTAACCTGTTGCGGGACGAAGTGCATCCACTCACCCTTCAAGACGGTGTCGTCAGTCTGGGTCCAGGTGGAAATGAGTTCCTTATCGAAGTAAACGGCGTTGGAGCCGTCCTTGCGGCGGTCCAGATAGATCGTGATGGTGGCCGAGGTCTTTTTACGAAGGCTTCTCACGGTCTCACCAAAGATGTTGGAATTACGAGGGTTATCCTTTCCTTCACGGGTGAGCGAGGCGTAGGTGGCCTGGAAGCGCAAGGCGTATCCTTCATCCGGGCGAGTGGTCTCCCCATCGTCTGAGAGGAAGAGAAAGCTGAAACGGGGCGAGCTCTTCCATTCGACCTGAAAGGAGATTTTTGCCCGCTCAGGAATGTGCACTTTCCGAGCAATTCCAGTGCGGGTCCGTGAAATCATGGCACGGCGACGGAACTCCCAAGCATCCTCCACATTACCATTCGATGCGGTCCAGCCATCCGAAGTTCCAGGGCCATTGTAAAAGGTCGGCATCTGGCCGTAGATATCAAGGGACTGCACCATAGAACGCTTCAGCTTCAACTTGCCCGCGTAGTCGGTATCCAGCGTGATGAATTCGTCATCCAGAGCCACGAGCCTGCCGCGGATTGAATCCTGTGGACGCTGTTCAAATCGCGGCTTTATGGTAGCGACGGCACAGTGGTCGGAGTCAGCCGGCTTCGGGGGAGCTCCGGCGATGGAGATCTCTAGGAGTTGGTCAGTCTTCAGGGAGACCTCGCCATCGAGAGAGGGAGAGGTCAGGCGGATCGTTTTCTTTTCACCGTCGACGGCGAGTGGCGTGGCGGTCAGGGAAGTTTGATCGCTGAAAAGGAGTTTCCCGGCGGGAGTCTCGTCAGCGAGCAAGGCTCCTCCAAATGAAAAGAGGGCTAGAGTGGAGATCAGGGTGCGATTCACAGGATGAGTGGTCTGGTAATTAGTCTTGCCGGGCCTTTTTAGGGTCACTTTGACTGATGGAATTCATAATACGGCGGTCGAGCGACAGGGCTCCGAGCCAAGGATGGGTCGCGGCGAGCTTTTCTTTTCCGAGTGAGATTCCAGAGAGCGTCAGGCCGCCTCCGCTGCGGAGATCGAGGCGGTATTCGCCCGTCAATACCTCTGTTTCCTTACCGGCGGTGAAGTAAAGCACCGAGGAATTTGCCAGGGGAATGGCGACTGGTTCGTCACTGAAGGGCGTCTTGATCCGAAAGATCGGCTGTTCTGCTTCACTGTCATAGGAAAGCAGTTGGCCGCTGAAACGATCGCCGTCTTCCACCGCGAGGGTGTCGGTCTTTTCGTCGGCTCTCTCCTCGATTCCTCGGAGGTGGGTTTTGGCATCCCATTCCTGGATCTGCATTTCCAGGATGCGGAGGGTCGAGCCGTTGGAGAGATTTTGAAGAATGATTCCCGATCCAGTCGGAGCGGAGGAGGGATCGATAGCCTGTGTCAGTTCCTCATTGTTGACGTAGAGGGTGATCGAGCGGTCCTTCCGACTGACCCGGAGTTCCAGCTCGATTTCCTTCGGGTTCAGACTGCGGATATCCATGGGGTGCTGGGTGAGAGTCTTATTGCGGTGGCCCACGGCATCGGGGGGCATGCTACGGGCGAGCTGGACACCGGCGGTATTCAAGTCCACCCGGTAGCTGCTTCCGGCGGCACCTTGGATGAGGCGGACCTTATCAGTGCAGAGGTGGATGCGGAGCTTTGGGCTCTCGCTCCAGGCGATGCGGAATCGCACGATGAAATCCTCCGGCAAAGAGAAGTCCCGACCGATATGGCCGATCTCACGCGAGGTCAGGTCTCCCTTGGTGAATCTCCACCTCGCGTTGCTTTCCTGGGTCCAGCTGCTGGTATTATCGGGTCCCTGGTAGAGCGTGCGCTGCGGAGTGACACCGAAGTAGATGAGTTCAATGCGATTCCGTGGGATTTCCAGCGGACCGGCAAACCATGTATCAAAGGTCACGGCGGTATCGCTGAGGGCGGTGAGGGTTCCGGGGAAGGCGTCCCCATTCCTCAAAATCAACTGCTGGGAGTTTTTCGGGAGGTCTTCAGTGCTGGTGTCTGCAAAGTTAATCCGGCTGAGTGCCTTGTTTTTTATCCGGAGGGGATCTTTGCTGTGCGCACTTTTCAGCTGAATGATCCCGTCAGTCAGTTTAACGACTTTTCCTTTGAAGTGGTCACCGGTTAGGAGATTTACCTCATCGGTTTCTTCGGCGGATAGGCTGACCTGAGCGAGCGATGTCGCGAGGGCGGTGAATAGGAGGCGGCGCATAAAAAATGGATCGTGAGGTGAGATGATTAGAGATCCTTGAACCAGTCGGAGAGATCCGGTGCGAGTTCGATGAAGCGGATGAGACTGGCTGAGGTGAGATCAACTTCGATCTCGCCCAGAAGGGGGGAGTTGCCCCGCAGTACGGTGGGGGAAGACTTCGCCGGGTCTAGCTCGATGGAGCCATAGGGCTTGAAGATTACGGTCGCAGAATGTTCACCGGGGAGATACTGTTCATCCTCTGGATCGGTCAGGCCATCCCGTTGAAACTCGATTCGGGAGAGTTCGTCGAGCGGGATCTGGACCTCGGAATAGGCCGACTTCAGTGAGACTAAATTGTTCTGAATCTTTGAAATTTCCCCCGAATAGCGATCGGTCCCATTGGTCAAAGTTACGATATCCCGTTTGCTGTGTTCCATGCTGCGGGCACTGTCGATATTTCCGCTCCACGAGCTGACTACGATGTCCGAGATACGGATCTTAGTTGAGGTGTTAGAGCAATAAAATCCGATACCCGATCCGTTGCCGAGATAGCCTTTGATATCGTGCCATTGGGCGGTGTAACGGCCATCGACAAAGAGGAATACTCTCGCCGATTCCCGGTCGAAGCGAATCTCAATCTCCGCTTCGCCGTCTCGGGGGAAGCGGGTGAGACTGCGGGAAATGCGGAGATTTTCGTGATGCGGGGTGCCATCTTCGCGAAAGGAATTCCTTCCAAGACGGGGGTAGCTCGAAATGCTAAGGGTGTAGCCGGTTCCAAAATAATCGGCGTAGGTCGATTGACCCGGCGTGAGCCATGGAATCGTCTGCAATGCCCCCTTCTGTCTTAGGTCGCTGAGCTTCTCCTGTTCTAGTGGGGCAGGGGGCTCGGCCTCATCCTGATTCTCCTGAGGGTCTTTATTCCCCTCGTCTTCCCCGGCGTCCGCAGGGAGCTCCTTGAGTTTGACCTTATCTTTTTTGGCGGCTTTGATCGGACGGGTCAGGTCGGAGTGGAAGGCGACGGTGAGAGCAAGGTTTCCTTTCCAGGCCGCTCGAAAACGCAAGCGCCCAGTTTCCGGTAGATTAGCATCGAAAGCGAGAGGAGAGCGTTTGGTATTGTAGAATGTGGCTCCGGAATGAATCCAGCCCGGGACAGCCTTCTCTTCAGTTTCTTTTTCAGCTCCTTGAGCTGGCGATGTTTTTTTGAGCGCCTTTCGGTCATTTTCCCCTAGGATTTTCTCGCGAGTGGCTTCTTTTTCTACGGTCCGTTCACCGAGGATCATCCAGCCTTCACTGTTGTAAGGACCGGCATAGTGGAGTTCACCATCGAAGGGGTTTGGGGTGAGCGACTGGACATGCTTACGCGGTATCTTGAGATCGCCGACGACGGGGCTATTGATCGTGAGTTCGCTTGCAGTGAGAGAGATAATCTCACCCGGAATCCGGTCGCCATTGACCAGGGTGAGGTAGGAAGATTTCTCGCCGAGCCCGAGGTTACGAGCCTCATTGAGGATGATCTGCGAGACGTTATCCAGCTGGAAGCGGATGGGGTTTTCGAGGTCTGCACGTTTCCAGATGAGACGACTTTCCTCGTCAGCGAAGCCAGCAAATTTTCCGTGTATTACGTCGCCATTCTCGAACCTGATCAGGTCTTCGGCGGTCTCTAGTTTCTCAAGGGCGGCAGTCGCGGAAATGGTCTTTTCCGAGGCCTTTTCCGGCACCTCCTCTCTCGCCTCGATCTCATCAGCGATAGAATGAGCCAGTGAGGTCAGAAGAATCGTGAACACCACCGGACGAGGGCGGGATTGGCAAAGCCGATGGAGTGTGGGACGCATTGGGGAGAGGGCGGAGGGGAGATTTACTTTTCGTAAATCGGGAGAAAGCGGTAGTTCAGGGCGAGGGAAAGCAGGGCACCGCTGGTCGAGAAGGCACCGCCGCGGGAGCCGGGGAAGCCGCCATTGGAAGCCTGGATGCTGGAGAGGTAGCGGACCTGCTTGGCATTCCACTCTTGCCAGACCTTTTCATCGGAGTGGAAAAGAGCCTGCGACATGTAATACTCAAAGTAATAGGCGTAGTGACTCTCGCGGTGGTTGAGGTTGTTTTTGAGAAACTTCGCGCTCGCTTTATAGGTCTTCTTTTTATGGTTCTTCGCGAGTGATTCGCAGAGCAGCCCGATGGCGGTCAGGGTCACGCGACCGCCGCCGGATGACTGGTAGCCGTAGCCGCCGTTTGAGGAGCGGCAGCTGTCCATGTATTTGTGGGCCTTCTTGAACGCAGAATTCGGGACGGGGATTCCGGCATTCCGGGCCGCGTAGAGAGCCACCAGCTGGCAGCCGGCCACCGAGGAATCTGAAGTGCTGGCATCCGGGCTGTAGCGCCAGCCGCCGGTGGGATTTCGTTTCTGCGAACTTACGATCAAGGCCACCGCTTTCTTGAGGGCGGGGGCGATACGGGGATCACGGAACATCCCGTAACACTCGGCCAGTGCGAGGGTGGCAAAGCCGTGGCTATACATGCTCGAACCCATGTAGCCATTACCTTCCTTTTGTTGCTTCAGGATGAAATCGACCCCGTTTTTAATGTTTTTGGCATACGGGCCGTGATTGGGATCTTCTCCATGCGCCAGGAAGGCCATCACGGCTAATCCGACCACACCGGGTTCGGTCCCCACACCATCGGTCCAGGAGCCGTTCTCTGCCTGGGTGGAGGAGAGATAGCGCAGGCCGCGGGTGTAGATACTTTCCACCGCTGCCGGAATCGGATCCTGTCCGCGGCGTGGGATGGTCTGCCCCGGCAGGAGGCCGGAGCAGAGGAGGAGGAAAGTGGTAATGGTCGGGAGGAGTCGCATTCGTAGGGATCGTTTTGTGGTGACCGCTTAAGGGCTACTTTTTGGCAGGTGGACGCTGCGTCTTGTTGTAGCCGTCGAGGGCTTTCTGGAATTCAGCAGGGAGGCTTTTTCCAGACTGGCCGGCGGCACGGGGGACACGGCGTTCACCTTTTGACTGATTGGCAGCTCCAGAGGTCGGCTCATTGGCAGCATCAGAGTCACCTTTGCCACCTTCGCCGGGCTTTCCGCCCTCACCGGGTTTTTCTCCGGGCTTTTTGCCCTTGCCCATCATCTGTTCCATCATTCCGAGCATGGCACCCATGCTCTTTTGGCTGCTCTGTCACGAGCCGCCGGACGGTCATTGAGATTTGGCTTTGGCGGCCTCGTAGATCTTTTCGATGATTTCCGTCTGGATGGCGATGGTGTCGCCATCGGTGTTTCCGTCTTCCAGGCGGTCGGTGGTTTCAGCCATAAGCATCTCGACTTCCATAAGCAGGGCAATGACCTTCATATTGGTCTGTTCGGCACGTAGCTCCTGCGCGTTGGCGGTCTGGATGTCTTGATCGATGGCTGTCTTTTCAGACCCCTTGCGATGGGTCTGCAGAGCCTGGGCCTTTTCGGCTTCGGTCGGCTTTTTTTTCTCCGGTTCGGCGTGGCCGAGTCCGAGAAGTCCCGCGCTGATGAGCGCGGTGAGTTTCGTCATTTTCATAGATTTTGTATTTAGGGTTCGATTGAAAGTTTAGAGTAAGACTACGGGGGATCAGGGGCTTTGCTTGCGGAGATTGAGTGAGCGCATGAGTTGTTCTAGCGAGCGAGTCCGTCCGCGGATGTCCTGCTCGGCCTGCACCATGCGGAGGACCTTCAGCATGAATTCGAAGTCTTTCTCCTCCTGACTTCCACCGCCGCCACCGCCACCGCCGCCTCCTTCGGGCTTCGGTCCCTCGAGTTTTTCCGCCCATTCCTTGAGCAGTCTCGCCCACTTTTTAGCAAGTCGGGTCGAGGTGAAGGTCCGGTTCTTCGAGATGTCTTCGCGAAGGTTCTCCAGCTCGATGTCGATGAGAGAGGCCTTCATCGCTTCGTAGATCTCCTTATGCTCGGGCTTCTTGGTGCGGGCGTGGAAACGCTCTAGATCCTCCTGAATCCAGCGGACATCGGTGGTGGTCTCGTTCTGCTTTTTGACGAGATCTTTAATTAAGCGTTCATAGACGGAATCGAGATCCTTGCTGCCGGGTCGGGCACCGAGGATGGGAATGAGCTTGTCGCCTTCCTGATCGTCATTGCTCTCTTCATATCGGAAGGAGTTGATAAGTGCATTGGCAATCCAACCCTCATCGCTGGCAGCCTTCTTCAGGCGGTTCACGAAGGTGGATTGCTCGAAGTTTTCATTCGCATCGTTCGCCTTGGCGATGGTGTCCTGCATTTTTTTCAGGGCTTCCTCCTGCTCGGCGATGGCTTCCTTGAGGTTCTTCTTCGTTTTCTCGGGAGTGGCTTTCTGGTTCTGGGTCTCACCGAGTTTCTCCTCCACCTTGGGAAGATCCTGCTCGCCGAGTTCCTTCATGTTCTGCATCGCCTCCTGCATTTGCTTCATCGTCTTCGGATCGATGTTTCCGTTCCGGGCGGCGTCCTTAAAGATGTCCTCCATCTTCTTGGCGATGTCTTGCATTTTTTCGGCATTCTCAGCCTCCTTTTCCTTTTGCTGGGCGAGTTTGTTTTGATTGTCCTCGTTCTGGAGTTTTTCGCCGTCGTTGAGCTTATTGAGACGATCATTGTCATCGAGGTTGTTCTGCTCGCGGCGGGCGAGGTCCTCCAGTTCGTTGATGACCCGCTCGAAGCGAGCTTTCAGAATCTGGGCGTGTTCATCGGGCGTTAGGATGTAGATTACAATCGGCTCCGAATAGATCCGTCCGCGTCCGGGCTTGTAGTCCTCGGCATAGCCCCGGAGAATGAGTCTCTGAGGTTCGATTCCATGAGTCAGTGGTGAGAAATCAACCTTCTCCGTGAGGCGAGTTGCGGAGGGCGAACCTTTCTTCAGGATCATCTCACCCTTTGCGGGGTCCTTACCGGTCGGTGTGGTGAATTGTCCCTGCCACTCGATCCCGATTTCCTTCAGCCCGAAGTCATCTTCATTCACGGACTCGAAGGTGAGAGTCTCCTTGGCCAGGATCACGACCTCGCGCTTAATGCCTTGAAGATAGCTGGAGGGTGCGTCATCTTGAGAGGTTCGCACCTTCACAGTGAAAGGGCTAGCTCCGGCAAGACCTTTGATGCTGGTGAAATTGACCGGAATTTCAGCCGGATAATCGGAGAGTTCAATGAGGCCAGTGGTTAAAGTGTTATTACTGACTGTGGTGATAAGGGCCGAGGCTTCCGGAGTCTCCGGTTGTCCCGCGTCGTTCGGCTGTTCAAATCCCTCCGCCAGATCCTCCTTGGTCTGTGGGATGAATGTTGCCTCACTCGATTTTAGCTCGCGGTTGAAGGTTCCTTTCAAGACAACCTTGCTCCCTTCCAGAGTCGTCAGGGTTCCGGTGCGGACATCGATGGTGCGAGGCTGCAGCTCGAGATAATCTGGCAAGCTAACCTGCGCCTCAAAAGCGGTCACTGCCGGGCGTTCCTCTGGTTCCACCGTGATACGGTGGGTGGCGTCACCAGCCTTAAAAGTGAGTTGATCTTTTGCCTGTTGACCGGCGAACTCAAAGCGGTAGGCATTGTCTGCGCCCAGGCTCGCTTCCAGCCAATCTTGCCCGCCATAGCGGGCCGACGCGATTCCGGGTTTCTCGTCACTCTTTTCCTTCAGAGGAAGCGTGATACTGAAAGGCTCGCCCCATGGGATCACGAGGGGGTCGGGAATCTGATCGAGATCAAACTGGGTGAAGGTGTAGTGCTCGGTTTCAGAATAGGGCATGAGCCAACGCTTGAACGCGTTGCCACCGGCTTTCGGTGAGATGGCGAAGCCAAACGCGGTGATCAGTGCCGCAGCTCCCACGCCGATCGCCAGTTTCTTGTGACGGGAGCTCGGGAGGGCATCGGCCATGTCACGCTTCGCGGCCTGATTGGCGACGTGGATCATCGCGGCTTCACGGAGCTCGGGAGAAAGGGCCTGCTTTGATTCATCCTGATCCTGAAGTTCTACGATGCCGAGCAGGCGGTCACCCAGTTTGGGGAATTTCTTTGAGATGAGACGGGCCAATTGTTCCTCACGTTTGTGTCCATAGACCCAACGGCGCACCCAGAGCGGGGCGAAGATCGAGGCCAGGGAAGTGCCTGCGATGAGGATAACGAGACGGAAAAGAGGAGGGATTGGGAAAAAGCGCTCTAGCAGGAAAACCAAAAGGAAGGAGGCGATCAGGCCGAAGACACCGGCCAGAACGGCTTCGAGGATTTTGATGCGCCAGAGATGCTGCTGGAAGTCCGCGAGCTGCTTGCGCAATTCCTCCGGAATCGGGGAGCGGGATGAAGTGGGGTCGGACATCGTGGAAAGGGGAAGAGAGATACTGGGTCAGCAGGAATTGGGCCGAAAGAGATTCGCAGAATAGAGGGTGGGCGGCGAGCGGGAATTTTCGCTTTCCTCGTCGCTTTCCTCTGAGGGTTAACGACGCAGGAGCTGGCCTTTTTGTTAGCTTTTTAATCTGGTGACGATGGATGTAAATTGGTAAAGATGTCTTAACCTTTCTGACCTGCTGCCCACTATGATCGAATATCCACGTAACCGCCAACAAACCATTCCTGAAAGCTCCGTGAAGATCGTTGGTCTCGGCGGGGCCGGCTCCAACATGCTGGATCGCGTCGCACTCGATGGCATCGAAGGCGCGGAACTCCTCACTCTGAACACTGATGTCCGCACGCTCACCAGCACGGTCGCGGGGGAAAAGATCCAGCTCGGACGGAACCTCACCAAGGGCCTCGGTGCCGGTGGTGATCCCGAACTCGGGGAGAAGGCCATCCTTGAATCTGAGGATGAGGTGCGCGATGCCCTGCGTGACCGCCAGATCGTTTTCGTTTGTGTGGGGCTGGGTGGTGGAACGGGTTCCGGAGCCGCGCCTGTGCTCGTCCGACTCGCCCGCGAGACCGGTGCATTCGTCGTAGTCTTTGCGACCATGCCTTTCGCTTTTGAGGGCCAACGCCGCCGTGTGCAGGCCGAGGAATCGCTGAACCAGCTCGCCGTTCTGGCCAATGCCCTCGTCACTTTCGATAACGGACGGATGGGGGAACTCGTCCTGCCAAAGCAAGGCGTGCATGAAGCTTTTTCTGCTGCCGACCGCATGATTTCGGACAGCATCACCGCTGTGGCGCGCCTCGTTCTGCGGCCGGGATTAATTAATGTGGGGCTTGATGAATTGATGTCCGCGCTCAAGACCACCCGCTCCCGCTGCCTCTTCGGCTCCGGTCTCGGAAAGGGCGAAAATCGCGCCCAGGCTGCGCTGAAGTCAGCTCTCAACAGCCCGCTCCTTGATCGCGGATCGCTCCTGGAAAATGCCACGACCGTCCTCGTTCATATCTGCGGGGGTGAGGACATGACTTTATATGAGGTCGAACTGCTCATGCAGGGCCTCACGAAATTCATTCCGGACAATGCGCACCTCCTCTTTGGAGCCGCCACTGATTCGTCGATGAAGGAGGCCTTGAGCGTGACCATCATCAGCGCTTTGCCGGAGGAAAGATTGCAATCCGTCCCCGTGATCGATGAGGTTGAAGAAGAACCCGAGGCGATTGCCGAGCCGGAAGAGCTGGTGATCGAGGATGAGCCTGATGAAATTCTGGGCCTCGAAGATGAGGAGCTGGAGTACGAGGAGAAACAGCCGGTGTTCGAAGTCGTGGAGGATCCAGAGCCGGAGGAAGAATTCTCAGCTCTCGAGGCCGAACTCAATGAGTCCGACGAACCGGAGCCTGAACTCGAACCCGAACTCGAACCCGCGGAAGAGCCCGCAGCGCTGGAAGAGGAAATCATTGAACTCAAAATCGAAGCGGAAGAGCCGGATGAAAAGCCAGAGCCTAAGGTAAAAGCAAAAAGCAGAGCCAAAGAGAAAGCAAAGCCAACCGAAGAGTCTGCAGACCTCCTTGAGCCCGAGGAATCCCTACTCCCAACTCAAAAACGCAGCGGAGCAGGGCAGGGGGAACTCCTTCTGGAAGGCGGCCCGAAAGGACGGTTTGAAGGTGAAAAGCCCAATGTTCTAAAGGATGGTGAGGATCTCGATGTGCCTCCGTATCTCAGGCGGCGCGGACGTCGTCGCTAGACTTTTAGGAATCCTTCTTATCGGTGACGGGGGGGAGTGTTCTTTTTAAAAGGCCTCGACCACATTCCAGTATTCCTCGTGACCTTTGCTTGATTTCCAAAGCGCACTTGAGCCATGACGGCCTTTCTTCTCCGGAAGAGGTCATGAAGAGCCCGTCCTTGATCTGCGGACCGTTTCATCCTTCATTCCCGCCGTGGACCTTTACGAATCGCTCGCATCACTCGCCGAAAACGAGGAAGGCTTTGGCCTTGCCCTCGGCGTTTTCGATGGCGTCCACCTCGGCCACCAGGCGGTCATCAATGCCGCCCGCGGCGTGGGTAGCACAGGAGTCCTGACCTTCGATCCCCATCCTGTCGATATCCTCGCGCCATCGCGCTCACCGCGCCGAATCCTCGCCAACCTCGAACATAAAAAACGCATCCTTGCCACCCTTGGCGTGGACTTCCTTGTCGTCATTGACTTCACCCATGACTTCGCGGCGCAGGAGGCGGAATCCTTCGCCGCAGAACTCCTAGCCACCGGCGTCTCCCGACTCACTGCCGGGGAAGATTGGACCTTCGGAAAAAAGCGGGGAGGGGACATGATCCGCCTCGCCGAATGGGCCAAAGAACGTGCGGAAGTCATTGCCGTTCCTGCCGTTCTTCACGACGGCGAACGCATCTCCTCCACCCGTATCCGCCAGGCTCTTTCCGATCAGAAGCTCGACCAAGCCGCCGACCTCCTTGGCCGGCCTTACTCCGTTTTCGGCGAAGTCGTGAAAGGGAAACAACTCGGCCGAACCATTGGATTTCCCACTGCCAATGTCGCCGTTTCCGAGGAGCAATTGCCCCCGAATGGCGTCTATCTCATTGAGGGTAATGGCACTCGCGGAGTCGCCAATATTGGAGTCCGCCCCACCGTTGATCAATCCAGCCGTCGCTCTCTTGAAGTCCATCTCTTCTCCGATGAGATTCCGAACGCTTACGGCTGGCCCCTCGAGGTCTCCTTCCTGGAGAAGATCCGCGACGAAAAAAAGTTCCCATCGCTCGATGAATTGAAGGTTCAGATCGCCCGCGATATTGCTCACGCAAAAAATTCCTAATCCTGCGAAATACCTAAAATCTCCTCTTGATTTCGCGCCGCAGCTTTCTAAGCTCCGCCCACCAGCTGGTGGCCGTAGCTCAGTTGGTAGAGCCCCGGATTGTGATTCCGGTTGTCGCGGGTTCAAGTCCCGTCGGTCGCCCCATTTTTTCTTGAAAAGCCGCTCCCTTACCGGAGCGGCTTTTCTGTTCCCGGCATCGGTCGATACCATGAGATTCTTCGCTCACCGCACTTGAAAACCCCGGCGGGGATCGCTTCACTCCCGCCCATCATGAGCGACGCCGCAACAGCCGAACCCCCACTCACCCCTGAAGTCCAGGAAGCCCTCGCCCAACTCATCGGCGGCACCTCGAAGGTCCTGTCTGATCAGGAACTTGGGAAGAAGCTTTCCCAGGGCCGTCCGCTGCGCATTAAATTCGGTGTCGACCCCACCGCTCCGGATATTCACCTCGGCCACACCGTTCCGCTCGAAAAACTCCGCCAGTTTCAGGAACTCGGCCACCACGCCATCCTCCTCATTGGCGACTTTACCGCCACCGTCGGTGATCCCACCGGTCGAAGTACGGCTCGTCCTCCGCTCACCCGCGAAGAGGTCTTGGCCAATGCCGCCACCTACACTGAGCAGGCCTTCAAGGTTCTTGATCGTGAGAAGACCGAGATCATTTTTAATGGCGATTGGTTCCGCAAAATGACCTACGAACAGGTCCTGAAACTCAATGCCCGCGTTACCCTGCAGCAAATGCTCCAGCGCGAGGACTTTAAGGAGCGCGTCGCCAAGGGAACCGAAGTCCGCCTCCACGAAATTCAGTATCCCATCATGCAGGGCTGGGACTCCGTCGAGCTGAAGTCCGACGTCGAAATCGGCGGGACGGATCAGCTCTTCAACATGCTCGTCGGCCGCGACCTACAGAAGGAGGAAGGCCAGGCCCAGCAATCTGTCATCTGCATGCCCCTCCTCGAAGGACTCGATGGTGTTAAAAAAATGTCCAAGAGCGCCCACAACTACGTCGGTGTCAATGAGCCCCCCATCGAGATGTTCGGCAAGCTCATGAGCATCAGCGATGAACTGATGGACCGCTACTACCTCCTCCTCCTCGGAGCCGCGCGGGATGAGTCCCTGCATCCCATGGAAGCGAAGAAGGAATTAGCCCGCCGCATCGTCGCCCGCTACCACTGCGAAGAAGAAGGAAAGGCCGCCCGAGAGGATTGGGAAACCCGCTTCTCCAAGCGCGACCTCAACGCCGCCGATCTCCCTGAACTTTCCGCCTCGGGTCTTGGTGGAAACGTCCTCGAAGCTGTCTCAAAAGTTTTCAAGGAATCCTTCAATCTCGAGAAATCCAATGGTGAACTTCGGAAGCAATTCATCACCACAGGTGCGATCCAGCTCGATGGCGAAAAACTCACCGATCCCTTCGCCGACTTTCCCGGTCAGCCCGGCCAAATCCTCCGCCTCAGCAAAAAGCAGAGTGTGAGGCTTTCGTAAGGACATTCATAGTTTCCGGGGGCCGGCAGGATCGTAACAGACTTGGCCCTTTGGGGTGTGCCCTGGAACCTTTAGGACCGCGGTTGAACTTCCAGCCACTCTTTTTTAGCCACGAGCGCAGTGGCGAAGGCAGCGATGCCTTCGTGGCGGCCAACGAAGCCCATCGTTTCGTTGGTGGTGGCTTTGATACCGATGTCGGCAGGAGTGACGCCGAGGGCCTGCGCGATTTTTTGCTTCATGGCGGGAGCGTGAGAG